>JBBIKO010000134.1:0-5863 GCA_037445415.1 Bacteroidota bacterium | reverse complement strand
GCTACCTGTGGGCTGTATCCTAAAATATCAATTGATTTTCGTCCAAGTTGTGAAAGTCTTTTTAGAGTTGCAACCCGAACTCTAAAAAACTCATCCATATTGTTTGAATAAATTCCTAAAAATCGAATACTATCGTACAATGGATTATCAGTATTTTGTGCTTCTTGCAATACCCTTTCGTTAAAATACAACCAACTAACTTCTTTGGGAATTATTTTCATATTATAAAAGCTTTGGATTTATAAAGTTTATAAGGTTTGTATTATTAAAATTAACGTCAATCCACTTTTTGGCTTGAGTTTTAAATATAGCTACTGCACATTTTGGCATCGAAATAGTTTTTTTGTTTTGTAATATAGCAAACAAATTTGAAAACAGAGGATTATGCCCAAATAACCAGCAATTCGATTGATTTTCTGCTATTTCTTCTAAAAAATAAAAAAAACTATGCTCTTTAAAACAGTTATAAAGAAATTCATGCTGTATTATTTGTTTTTCATCTAGTTTATGATGTTCTGCGAAAATTTGTGCTGTTTGCAAAGCTCTTGGGGCAGAACTGCTTATAAATACTGCATTTTGCAAAAATTCTTGTGGAATTTTAGCTGCAATTTTATATGCAAGTGCTGTCCCTTTTTGTGTTAAAACTCTAACAAAGTCATTTTCTGCTTCTTCGGGTTCCTGTGCTATGCTATGCCTAACTAAAGTTAATATTTTCATAAAGCAAACATATTATTTTTTTTGATATATAATTACAAATAAACTTTTTGTTTACGTTAAGGCATACGATCTCCAAAGCAAGTACCAATTTTTCTTGCTTTTCGTACTAGCGGAAATAATGGATCTATCAACCGAGTTTTTCCTTCTACTTCATACAAAGGAATAGATGTTATATTGTTGCCTTGAATTGCAACCATTCTGCCAAAGTTGCCTTCTGCTACTAAATCAACAGCATGAGTACCATATCGAGTAGCTAATATTCTATCCACTGGTGTTGGAGTTCCTCCACGTTGTATATATCCAAGAAAAGTAACTCGCGTTTCGTACTGGATGTTTTCTTGAACAACTTTTGCTATATACTCTCCTGCTCTCATTTCGTTTTTTGTAGAAATACCTTCTGCAACTACTATAATTGAATATTTTTTTTGTATCAATGCCCTATGTTCAAGATATTTGCATACAATTTCTTCTTCAAATGGTATTTCAGGAATTAAAATAACATCTCCTCCACTTGCTATGCCAGAATACAAAGCTATCCAACCTGCTTTATGCCCCATAACTTCAATAATCATAATGCGTTTATGACTGTTAGCTGTTGTATGTAATCTGTCTATTGCATCTGTAGCAATATTTACAGCCGAATCAAAACCAAAGGTAACATCGGTACCCCATACATCGTTATCTATTGTTTTTGGAATTCCAATAATATTTAATCCTTCTTTCGCAAGAAGGCTTGCTGTTTTCATAGTTCCATTACCACCAATGCATACAATACAATCGAACTTTTCATCTTTATAATTTTTTTTAATAAGTTCAACTTTTTCTGGGTCTTGCTCTTCTTTCTTCCGTTTAAATGGTTTTTCTCGCGACGTTCCTAAAATAGTGCCTCCAAGAGTTAAAATTCCAGAAATACTATTTTCATTAATATCAATAAATTCCTTATTTATTAAACCCGAAAATCCATCTGTTATACCAACAACTTTCATTTTATGTCCTAAAATTGCAGATTTAGCAACTCCTCTTATGGCAGCATTTATACCAGGACAATCGCCGCCTGCAGTTAAAATTCCTATTTTCATATTTATATCTTAATTTTACCTTCGAATACTTTTTTTGCTTCGCCTATTAAATATATATTTGAAAAGGTATTGTTTTTTTTAGTAAATGATACTGTTAACTCGCCGCCTAAAGTTAAAACTTTAATAGTATATTCTCCATCTATTTTATCAATTTTTGAAAATATTGCAGAAGCTACACTTCCAGTACCACACGACAAAGTTTCTGCTTCTACACCACGTTCATATGTTCTAATATTAACTACATTGTTATCAATTATTTGAACAAAGTTTACATTTATTCCTTTTTCTTTAAAACGTTGGTTGTTTCGTATTTCTTTTCCAAGCTTGTTAACATCTATGCTTTTTAATTCATGATTATGAGAAATAACAAAGTGAGGAGAACCAGTAACTATTTCATATCCATCATTATGTTTCATTATTTTTACGACATCTTGTAATTTTAATTTTACAAAATTTGGCCTTACTATTTCTGAAAAATGTGGTCCGTCGCTTGCTAAAAACTTACAACTTTTTTCTATATATTTTCTTTCGTAAGCGAATAAAGTTATACATCGTGCACCATTGCCGCAAAGTGTTGAGCTATTTCCATCTGAATTAAAATACAACATTTCGAAATCGTAATAATCGTGTTTTTTATAAACAATTAAACCATCTGCACCAATGCCAAAATGTCTGTTGCATAGATATTTTATTAGTTCTGCATTAGTTTCAGGAATTGAGTTATCATTATTATCTATAATTATAAAATCGTTTCCAGTTGCTTGATATTTAAAAAAATGTAAAAGCATTAAAATTTTGTTAATTTATTTTTAAAGTATTCGCAAAAATAATGTTTTAATTATAATTTGGTGTTTATTTTGCAATAATTATCAAAAAAAGTATATTATGAAAAGAATATTTTTAATTTCTTCAATTATTTTATTTACAGTGTTTTTGTCAACCTTGATCAATTATTTGCTATGGAATAAAAAACTTAAAGAAATACACAAATTAAACAATCAATCGATAAGAAATGTTAAGATTGTTAATACAAAAGAATTATCAAATGAAACACTGGATTTTACTTATGCTGCAGAACAATCTTTAAAAGCTGTAGTTCACGTTAAAACAAAATTAGAATTTTCTACTACATCTATATTCGATTACTTTTTCGGATATTCTGAACCACAATATTATTCACAAACTCTTCCAATTGGTTCTGGAGTAATAATTAGTTCGGATGGTTACATTGTAACTAACAACCATGTAGTTAATAAATCAGACTACATAGAAGTAACATTATACGACAAACGTAATTTTAAAGCAGAACTCATTGCAACCGATCCATCAACCGATATAGCTTTATTAAAAATAGACGCCAACAATTTACATTTCTTATCGTTTGGGAATAGCGACGAGCTACGTATAGGCGAATGGGTTTTGGCTGTTGGAAATCCGTTTAATTTAACAAGTACAGTTACAGCGGGAATTGTTAGTGCAAAAGCTCGTAATATTGGTATAAGCTCTTCACTATCAATAGAATCATTTATTCAAACAGATGCTGCTGTGAACCCAGGCAATAGTGGTGGAGCATTAGTTAATACTCGCGGCGAATTAGTTGGTATAAATACAGCTATTGCATCTCAAACAGGAAGCTACATAGGATATGCTTTTGCTGTTCCATCAAATATTGTTAAAAAAATTGTTTCAGACTTTATTAAATACGGCGAAGTTCAGAGAGTATATCTTGGAATCAATATTATTCAAGTTGACCATGATTTAGCAAAAGAAAAAAATTTACCATCAACAGAGGGAGTTTACGTGCAATCTGTTTACGAAGGAAGTTCTGCAAAAGAGGCAAATATTCAACAAGGCGATATCATTGTTGCTATAAACGATAACGAAATTAAAGATATACCACAATTATACGAGCAGTTAAGTCAATTTGAACCTGGACAAAAAAGTAAAATAACTGTATTGAGAGGCAATAAAAAAATAAACTTAGATGTTATATTACAAAGCACAAATAATTCGATGTATGAAACATCATATATAAAAGCTTTAGGTGCTAAATTTGAAACAGCTAAGCCTGAAGAGTTAAAAAAATTAAGAATAAATTATGGTGTAAAAGTAACTGAAGTAACCACCGGAAAACTAAAAGCTGTTGGAATAAAACCAGGTTTTATTATAACAAGTATAAACAAGCTACCAGTAAAAACTGCCGAAGAAGTTAAAATTTTGCTTACACAAATAAAAGGGAATTGCATCATAGAAGGAATTTACCCCAACGGTATGTACGCATATTTCAGATTTGTAAATTAAATAATCTTTACGATTATATTTCTTTTAAATATCTTTCATTCATAACAAAGTAGCAGGTAAATAATTTCTTCTGCTGGGTCAATACCCAATGCTTTTGTACGAAAAAAATGAAATATGATGGTTTGCAAACAAAGTTGATTCATTTAATTTTTATAATAAATGTTTTTTCTGCAAATTTAATGTACTTTGAATACTTGCGGAATGAGAAGTGGGCTGGATTTTTATTCGCTTGTGTATAAATTTATTTTTATGTAAGTTTGTAATAAAAAATGAAAAATAACATTACAATACTCTTTATTTTATTATCAAGTAATATATTTGGTCAATTAACAATAAATCAAATAGATAAAAAGCTTGATAGTTTAGAGTCAGCAAAACTAAATACCGAAAAAAGAATTCAAGCCTACCAAGAGCGACTAAAACAGATTAACAAAGAAATTGCTGAACTTAAAAACAAGAAAAAACTTTTGTTGGATGAAATAACGGGTGATGTTATTATTGCCAAAACAGGAGATGGAGGTGCAATATTACGCGATAAACCTTCTTCAATTGGTAGTACTTTGCAAACTATACCACCCAAAACCCAAATTAAAGTTTACAAAGAGCAAGAAAATCTATACTTTAAAGTTGAATATAACGAGAAAATTGGATATGTAAGTTATTCAACAATAGCACAAAATGAAGAAATTGATAATTTTTTAAGTGGTTATTCACAAAGTACAAATAAGAAACAACAACCATCTGTAACAACTATCGTTCGGAAAGTTGATGAAAACGACCCACGATTTCAAAAACTTCAAAAATTATACGGAAAAGAAGTTGCAATTAGAATTATGAATCAAGAAGTTTGGGAAGGAATGAGTGTAGGACAAACTTTAGAAAGTATTGGCAAACCATTAAATAAAAGTAATATTTCAACCGAACAAGGAATTAAAGAAGTTTGGGAATATACAAATTATACATTAGAATTTTTTAATGGTTCTTTGTCTAAAATAATAAATAAATAATTTTTCTTATTACTAAATTTTTAATATATTTGTATAATATCTACATTTAATCGCGATGGAAATCGTTTTTATTCTATTAGCAATTTTTATTGGAATTATTTTTGGTTATTTTATTCGTATTTTTTTTGAAAAAAGAAGCAAAAGTTGTCTATGGGACGAAACATTTAATGCAATTGCCGATCCCATTGCTATAATATCGCCAGATGGAAAAATTGAACAAATAAATTATGCCATGCATAAATTTCTTAAGAATAGTACTGAAAATATCTTAAATAAATATTGTCACAATTTAATTCATAATGCAAACAAACATATTGAAAATTGTCCACTTCAACGCTCACTTAAAACCTTACAAAGAGAAGAAATGGAACTAAATATAAATGGGCTAAATTTAATAATTAGCGTCGATCCAGTAATAATAAATAATAAAATAAAAAATTTTGTTCATATAATAAAAGATATATCAGAAATTAAAAAAATTGAAATAATACTAAAAGAAGAAACACGAAAATTTGAAACCCTTGTTGACAATTTGCCTGGTTTTATATATCGTTGTACAAATGATCGAGATTGGACAATGCAATACATAAGTCAGGGATGCGAAATTATTACAGGATACAAACCAGAAGAACTTATAAATAACTCTAAATTATCTTTTAACGATATAATTGCTCCTGAATATCAAAATTACTTGTGGGATAAATGGCAGGAAGTTTTAGCTCAAAATAAAACATTTGAAGATGAATATGAAATAATAAA
>JBBIKO010000133.1:0-5946 GCA_037445415.1 Bacteroidota bacterium | reverse complement strand
TTAACGCAAATAAATTTCGATATATTATGGCGATATATGGCTTGGGCAAATCAAACACTTGCTACAATTGTATTGTGGGCTATAACGGTTTACTTGTTTCACAACAAAAAATTTTATTTGTTAACATTATTACCTTCTGTTTTCATGACAATCGTTGTTGTAACGTATATTTTATTCGCACCAGAAGGTTTTGGGCTTAGCAAAACTATTAGTTATACTATTGCAACAATTATAGCTTTTATTCTGATAATGCTATTCTATATAAAAAACAAATCATTAAATTTATAATTATTTATGAGTTCGTTTTTACATAAGGTTGCAAATTATATAATAATAAAACATTTCGACAATCTTCGTCATGTTCTTATTTTAATGCCCAATAGACGATCTTGTTTGTTTTTAGAAAACGAATTTGTAAAGCAACTAGATAATAAGACAACATGGTTACCAAAAATTATTTCTTTAAAAGACTGGATAAATCAAAATTCAGTACTTTCAAAAGCAGATGAGTTGGTATTGCTTTTTTACTTGTATAATATTTACGAAAAAAATGTAGGTAGCGATATTATTTTTGATGATTTTTTTTACATAGGAAGAATTATACTAAACGATTTTAATGATGTAGATAACGAATGTGTTGATGCTGAAAAACTTTTTTTAAATATTAATGAATACGAACAGTTAAAAGAACAATTTTCAATTTACAATGAAATTAGTAAAATATTTTTCAAAGAAAATTTTTTAACAAAAAACGATTCATTAACTGCCTTTAAAAAAATATGGAATTCGATTGGTAAAATTTATAACGATTATACAAGTTTTCTAATTGATAAAAGAATAGGTTACGATGGTTTAATAAATAGATATTTTATAGAAAAACTCGATGAATTAAATTTAACAAAAAATGTTTATTTTGTTGGTTTAAATGCATTATCAAAAAGCGAGCAATTTATTGTAGAAAAAATATACAAAAAAACAAATTCCACATTTTTATGGGAATACAATGATTGGTATATAAAAAACGAATCGAATAGCGCAGGTAAGTTTTTGCGCGAATGGATAAAAAAATATCCTAATCCATCTGATTTTATTTTTCAAGATAACAATATATCACAAAAGAATTTTAACATTTACGAGTTTGATAACGAAATAGCCCAAATTAAGTATTTACCCGAATTATTGAAAAAAAATAAAAGTATTGATGATAATAAAGAATATAAGATAGCTATTGTTTTATTAAACGAAAAATTATTGAAAAATCTGCTTAATTCATTACCACCAGACTTTAATAAAGTTAATATTACAATGGGCTATTCAATAGTAAATACATGGATATACAGTTTTTTAAAATTATTGTTTTCTATACATATAAAACAAAAAAATGGAGAAGTAAATTCAAACTTATTACTTAATTTTTTATATCATCCGTATATTTTGAACAACGATTGGGCTAAAAATTTAATAAACGATGTAAAAAAAAATGCAAAATACACTTATAAACTACTCAATAATGAGAAAGAAATTACTGATGAGAATATTAAAAAATTTTTATTCAAAAATCAAAATTTTAAAGAAAAGATAAATACTTTAAACATCATTCTTAATAATATTCATAATAGTATAAATAATGCAGATAATGAAAAAAATTATTTAAAAATCGAAATTTTGGCTATAAGAAAAATAGCTAACGCAATAGAAAAAATTAACGAATTAGTTCAAAAATTTAAAATAGAATTTACCCAAGTTAAAACTTGGTTCAATATAATTATACAAATATGTAGTAATCAAAAAATTGATTTAATAGGAGAGCCTTTAAGCGATGTACAAATAATGGGCTTGTTCGAAACACGTTTATTAGATTTTGAAAATATAATTTTATTGTCTTTAAACGAAGAATATGTTAATGCAAATCATCAATTTTCTACTTTAATATTAAGTTCGTTTAGAAAACATTTCGAATTGACTTTTACCGATAAATACGAAGCAATAACAGCTTTTCATTTTTATAGTTTATTGCAAAAGTCATCTAATGTTCATTTGTGTTTTGCTAAGCTTATTGATGAAAAGCCAGCCGAACAATCTGTTTACATCCGCCAAATAAAATACGATAAATCTGTTAAGAAAAACGAATTTAAACCAACATTAAGTTTTAAAATATCTTCAATACAACTGCCAATAATTATTTCGAAACAGAATTATGAATGGAAAGAGTTTTTAAATAATTTAAATACATTTGTTTTTTCGAGAAGTGTATTAAGCGATTATATTATATGCTCTTTACGATTTTATTTTAAATATGTTTTAAAGTTAATGCCGAGCGAATTTTTTATTGAAACAAATGAAAGAATTGAAACCGGAATAGAAATTCACGAAGCTTTAAAAAATATTTTTTCTAATAATAATAAAATTTTTAGACTAGAAGATTTTGACTATATAAATTTAGACGAAAAATTAAATAAAGAAAATTCTTTGCAAACTATCAATGAAACAATTAAATTGTTACAAATAAAACAATACATTAAAAACTTTTTTGATTTCGAAAAAAAGCAAAGCACAAGGAAATACCCTGTTGAGATAATTAGTACAGAAAAACTATTACATCACGAAATACTGGTTAATAATCATAGAATAAAATTAGAAGGTAAACCAGATTTGATTCTAAAAGCTAACAACGCTATTTATATTATAGATTTTAAATTGTCAATGAGTGGCAGTAAACATAAACTTGAAAAACTCGAACAATTGTTTGAACCAAATAACAAATACAATTATGCTTTTCAATTATGTTTTTATGCCTATTTGTTTAAAAAAAATCAAAAAGATGGTTTGACACCAATACTTATTGAAAATATTTTTATGGATAATTTGTATAGCGAAAAAAATTGCTTTATAATGATTAACGACGAAATAATAAATTTTAACTCTACATATATTGTTGATGATTTTGAAAACTTATTAAAAAATAAGACCTTAGAAGAAATATTTAATGATAATTTTCCATTTAAACAAACAGAAGAAATTAAAAGTTGCGAAACTTGTAAATATAATGTAATTTGCAAAAAAAATTAAAAAATGTATCCGTATCAGTTCTTTAATTTTAAGGTTAAAATAAAAGAAAAAATATACATTACTGCTACAGGGGTTCAATATCCACAAACTGCTTGTATTAGCTTTTACAACCAATACGGAAAAGAAATTTTCTATGTTGAATTAGCTTATATTAGTGTTGATGTAATTTATAATAAGATACTATCTGGCGATAATTGTGATTTTAATAATTTGTACATAGAAAATTTTGATGTTTTAAAATGTGCAAAAAACAATAAGCAGTCGGTTGTTTTAAAAAACTTTTCTGCAAAACAAAGCTTATTCTATGCCGATATTGCAACTAATTTTAATAATTCAATTTTTTCAGAATCACCTGCATGTTTTGAAGGAGCTTTATTTTTAAAAGGAAGTGTTTTATTTCAAAATTGTATATTCGAAGAAGGATTTGCCAATTTTAATTCAGTTAATTTTCATTCTGGCGATGTCTCTTTCAGTAACTCAAACTTTGTTAAGGGGGATGCCAATTTTAAAAATTGTTTTTTTGGAGATGGTAATAAAGACTTTCAATATGTAAATTGGGGCAATAGTGATGTTTTGTTTTCTAACACGGCATTTAATAACGGCAATTTGTCATTTGTTAATAATTTTTTTGGCGACGGAGAAATATCATTTAAAATATGCAATTTTGGCAATGGAATAAAAGATTTTAAATTTTCAAATTTTGGTAATACGAATATAAACTTTGAACGTTCAAAAATAGGAGACGGAGTATTAGATTTTAGTAAATCAGAATTCGGAAGTTGTAAAATAAACTTTAATAAGAGTAAAATAGGTAGAACTGATGTTAATTTTGATGAAATTGAAATGTCATCCGGAAAGCTATTGTTTAAAAATATATATATTGAAGAAGGATTATTAAGTTTTGATGAATCGAAAATATCAGATGTTTCTGTTTTTTTAGATAAATCTATTTTTAAAGAAGTACGAATTTCTTTTTACAAAACGTCGGTAGGTGTATTATCGTTCAATGCATGTCATATAAATAGTTATGCAGATTTGCGTTTAAATTATTGTCAGTATTTAGATTTATCAGATGCTTTTATTAATGATGATGTTGATTTATCGCTCGAAGAAAACCCACAAGCTATAAAAGCTCTTAATTTATTTGGATGCCGTATTACAGGAAGGTTATTTTTGTCATGGACCAGAAATCTTGTATATAAACAAATTGTTTCAAATGAAAACAGTAATGCATATAAAAATGCTTGGCAATACAATTTATTAAAAAGAAACTTCAATCAAATAGGACAGTATAGTGATGAAGATAAATCTTATGTTGCATTTAAAAGAGAAGAATTAAAGATTGAAAAGGGAAAAATTAAGAAATCGGCTTGGTATATTAAGCCCTCTTTATGGCTTATATATTGTTTTAAAAAATTAATATTCGATAAAATGGGATTATATGCAACATCACCATTTAGGGTTTTTATTAGTGTTGTAATAGTATGGGCTTTATTTGGTTTAATATTTTCATTACTTCATTTTTTAGATATTGGTAAAACATGGAGTTCTGTTGGTAATCCCGATAAAATGTCTATTGTTGCACAATCTTTCTATCATAGTGCTATAACTTTTTTTACTATAGGTTATGGTGATGTGTATCCACAAGGATTAAGTCGTATTTTCTCTTCAATTGAAGGCTTTATTGGAGTTTTCATGATGTCATATTTTACCGTAGCTTTTGTTAGAAAGGTATTGAGATAAGTATAAAAATAAAAAATTGTTTCGAAATAGTTGTCACTTAAAAATTTAATTCAACCCCAATTACGCATTAGAAAAATAAATATTTAGTCGTCCCTTAAAAATTCAATTTAAACATTTTTTGAATACAAATTATAACGGATAAAAATTTTTTCAAGCGTAAAACAATATTTCGGTAAAACGTCGTGCCTAAATCATAAAAATTTGCAAAGTTTAATAAAAGTAAAATTCTCAACAATTTATTGTTAGTAAATAAGTTATACAATTTTTAAGAGACAACTAAGTAAAAACTTTTTAAAAATCAAAATCCCAAATTGTTTTAGATTTTTTTATATCTTTGCTAACAACTTAGAATTATGGTTAATAAAAAAGTTTCTATAAGCGACATTGCCGAAATGTTAGGAGTGTCTAAAACTCTTGTGTCAATAGTTTTAAAAGGTCAAGGAGATGAAATTGGGATTAGTAAAGCAACTCAAGAAAAAGTCTTTAAACTAGCCAAAGAACTAAATTATAATCCAAACCAGTTTGTGCGTAATTTAAACATTGAAAAATCTAATACTATTAGTTTAGTTTTACCCGACATATCGAACCCATTTTATTCTAAATTAGCTCGTTATATTGAAGAATATACTTATAGCGAAAACTACAATTTAATTATTTGTAACACAAGTGAAAATGAAGAAAAAGAGAAAAAAATAATTGAAATACTACTCGAAAAGCAAGTTGACGGTATTATTATTTCATTAACAAGTGAAAATTCATATAATTTAAAATTAATAAAAGACAATAATATTCCATTTATTTTATTAGATAGAACTAGCACTTCGCTTTCTTGCAATTATGTGGTAATAGACAATTATAATGCTGCTCGTGAAGCTACTCAATATTTAATACAACAAGGACATAAAAAAATAGCATGTTTTACTATTTCGCCAGCCCATGTGGCAACTCAGGTCGAAAGATTTCTTGGTTATAAAGAAGCTATGGGCTGGTTTTCTTCACTTCATAAATAAAACGTATGTCAACCCACTAAAAAAAATAAATCCTCCGATCCACCATCCAACTTTCCAAAGAAAAATCGAAAAGTTTGAATTACGCCATTTGTCTCGTCTTGAAATAAATAAAGATTGAAAAAAA
>JBBIKO010000132.1:0-5989 GCA_037445415.1 Bacteroidota bacterium | reverse complement strand
ATAAAAATGTGGAAGCTCTAAATTGCATGTTGTATATTTCCCTTTTTTAAAACAAATATGGTCATTTTCTAATTTTTTTGTTTTTGATGCATGTAAATACCCACCGCCTTGTTCAGTGATAATTTCTGTAATAATTCCTTTTTTTGTTTTAAAATTATATCTGATACTGTTTGCTTCAAATTCATCACCGTTATCTTTAAAAAGTGGTTTTTCTTTTATATTGCCAGTCGAATCGGTTTTCCCTGTTGCAAAAGCTTCGTTATTGCTTAAATCTATTTCTATATAATATGATTGAAGTTCTTTGTTTTCGTATTTTAAGTTAGATTGATTGAACAAAAAAGTTTTTTTAGCAGTTAAGTCCAATATTAAGGAATCTTCACAAGTATAAAAAACAGGTGCTTCTATTTTGAAATTACTTGATTTTTTAACCATTAAGCTATCTTTTTTTAATGTATCAATTAATAAACTATCGCTTTTGTAGTTTTGCGAAAGCAATAAATTTGAGAAAAACAATGAAATAGCATTTATCAATAAAATAGAAAAATGTTGTATGAAAATACTATTTTTGTGCAAGTTTATTGGTTTGATTTTTGAAGCTTCAAAGCTAATCATTTTTTTTATGAAGTGGATTACAATAATAAAGCTATTGTTTTTAAGTTGGTTAATAATTTTTAGTAAATATAATGCTGTTTCACAGAGTAATTTGACTTCTGTAAAAACAGTAGTTATAGATGCAGGGCATGGTGGAAAAGATCCTGGTGCAGTGGGACATGGGCTAAAAGAAAAAGATATTACTTTGTCTATAGCACTAAAATTAGGGAAACTAATAAAAGATAATTGTAAAGATGTAAAGGTTGTTTTTACTCGTAGTTCAGACGAATTTGTTGAATTATTTAAACGTGCAAAAATAGCAAATAATGCAAAAGCAGACTTGTTTATTTCGATTCATGTTAATAGTAGTAAGAAAAATGAACCTTATGGAACAGAAACTTATGTAATGGGTTTATCAAAATCTGATGAGAATCTTGAAGTAGCTATGACTGAAAATGCTGTAATTTTGAAAGAAGAAAATTATCAAAAGCAATATGAGGGATTTGATCCTCATTCTCCAGAGGCATATATTATTTTTTCTTTGTTTCAAAATGCTTATTTAGATTTAAGTTTAACATTTTCGAGTTTTGTGCAAAATGAATATGTTAAAATTCAAAGAGAAAATAGAGGAGTAAAGCAAGCAGGTTTTCTAGTTTTATGGAATACTACTATGCCAAGTGTTTTAACAGAAGTAGGTTTTTTAAGTAATAGCGAAGATGCAAGATACTTAGCTGATGAAAGAAACCATTGGCTTTTTGCCAAATCTTTGTTTAATGCTTTTAGCAGATATAAAGGATATTTGGAAAATGAAAAGTATATTGAATTAACTTATGAAGATGTTCAGCAGTATGTAAAAGAAACTAAAATGTTAATTGATAATAACAAATATATAAAAGCAAATAAAGATACAACACTTATAAAAATAAACACAGATAGTTTACAAGCATCAGATTTTCAACATGCCGCAAATCAGTTAGTAAATTATTTTAGCAATGACAGTATATATTTTTATGTTCAAATAGCATCATCAGATAAAAGTATTAAACAATTTAAAATAAGTAATGTAGAAGAAATTTTAATTGATAATTCGTATAAATATTTATGTTGTAAAAGCTCAAAATATTCAGAAGTTGTTGATAAACAGAAAGAAATAAAAAAAATATACCCAGATGCATTTGTGGTTGCATTAAAAAATGGAAAAAAAATTTCAATAAACGAAGCACTGAAAAAAACAAAAAACTAACTTTACACGTTTAAATTTATTATGACAAAAATATCGAGAGAAATAAAAGTAGGTGTAATTGTAATTATTGCTATAGCTTTTTTTGTATGGGGTTACACCTTTTTGAAAGGGAAACAATTATTTGAAAAAACTTATACTTATTATGCAATTTACGAAAGAGTTGACGGATTGATGAATTCTGCTATAGTTTATGTTAATGGCTTAAAGGTTGGAAATGTTGGTAACATATCATTTTTAAGCGACACAAGCCGTAAGGTTATAATAGAATTAAAAATTGATAAGAAATTTTTAATACCTAATAAATCTGTAGCCGAAATATATAGTGTAGATATAATGGGTACAAGAGCAATAAAATTAATTTTAAGCAATGAAAAAACATACTATATACCTTGTGATACGATTATATCTTCTGTAGAAGCTGATTTAAAAACTCAGGTAAGTGCACAAGTGTTGCCTTTGAAGATTAAAGCAGAAGATTTAATTAAATCTATTGACTCGGTAATGACAGTTGTTCAAAATATTTTTGATAAACAAACAAGGTACAATATTTCACGTTCTATTGAGAGTATTCGTATGACTGTTGAGAATTTAGTTAAAACTTCTGTTGCATTAGACACACTAGTGCAAAGCGAAAAATATGCATTGACACGAATTATTGCAAACATTGAATCAATTTCAGAAAACATACGAAATAACAACGAGCTTATCACTAATATTATGAAAAACATTTCAAATTTGAGCGATTCACTTCAACAAGCTAATATAAAACAAACAATTCTTAACGCAAACAAGGCTCTTTACGAAGCTAACTTAATTTTAGATAAAATAAATCGCGGCGAAGGTTCACTTGGAATGCTAATACAAAACGAGCAACTATACAAAAATTTAGAAAGTTCGTCAAGAAATCTTGATTTGCTACTTCGCGATTTGCGCGAAAACCCAAAACGTTATGTTCATTTTAGTCTATTCGATTTTGGAAGAACTGTTATAATTGAAGACAATGAAAAAAATAGAAAAAAATACAAAAAAGAAGAAAAAAATTATTCAGATACAGTTGTTTCGTACCGTATTCAAATTAAAAGCTCTAAAAGTCCAATAAATCCTAACTCTGTTGAATTTAAAGGCTTTAAAAATATAAGCGAAACATCTACGGAGGGTTGGTATAAATACACTATTGGAAATTTTAGTAATAAAGACGAAGCTATTAAATATCGTAATGAAATTAATAATGTTTTTCCCGATGCATTTGTTGTAACTTATAAAGGTATTGAACCAATAAAAAAAGATTATTATAAAATTCAAAAAGATACCTTATAATCCATAATAAACTTTACAAGTTGCCTAAAAAAAATATAAAAAAATAATAGTTTCTTAGAAAAATACTTGTTGCATTTGTATTTTAGGAATTTTATTATTAATTTTGCTACAACAGCAATGAATTTGAAATATTGAAATATGTTTATACGAAAAAACGTTTTTTTGACGAACATTGCAATATTTGATGCTCTCATATATGAAAAAAATATTTTATTTGCAATAGAAAAAAAATTTTTTTCTAAACTTTTTTTTTCACAATATTGCAATATGAAATTTGAAATTGTAAAAAAAGCTAAATAGTTGTAATTGATGGGAAAAAATCACATTGAAGTTTGGAATAATTGTTTGAAAGTAATTCGCGATAACGTTAAACCCATTAGTTTTAAAACATGGTTTGAACCAATTATACCTTTAAAGTTAGAACATAATGTTTTAACTATTCAAGTTCCAAGTTCCTTTTTTTACGAATATATAGAAGAAAAATACATTGACTTACTTAGCAAAATACTAAGAAAAGAAATAGGAGAAGACGCAAAACTTGAATATAATATTGTGATGGATAACAACATTTCTTCCTCAAAGCCCTATGCTATCAAGCTTCCTGCAAAAAATATAAAAGATTTATCAAAACAGGATGTTCCAATTCCAATTTCAACAGAAGAAAAAAACATAAAAAATCCCTTTATATTACCTGGAATAAAAAAACTAAACATAGACCCTCAACTCAATCCCGATTATTCTTTTGAAAATTTTATTGAGGGAGATTGCAATCGTTTAGCACGATCAGCAGGTTTTGCTGTAGCATGCAATCCAGGTGGAACTGCTTTTAATCCGTTATTTATATATAGTGCAAATGGTTTAGGAAAATCACATCTATCTCAGGCTATTGGAGTAGAAGTAAAAAAACGCTTCCCCGATAAGATTGTACTTTATGTTCAAGCTCATAAGTTTGTTACACAGTTTATGGAAGCTATACGCAGCAACAATAGTAACGATTTTGTCCATTTTTATCAAATGATAGATGTGCTTATTATTGACGATGTTCATGATTTTGCTGGTAAAGAAAAAACCCAAGATATATTTTTCCACATATTTAATCATCTACATCAATTGAATCGCCAATTAATAATAACGGCCGATAAAGCACCAGTTGAACTTCAGGGATTTGAACATCGTTTGCTCTCACGATTTAAATGGGGTTTAGCCGCTGACTTACAAGTTCCCGATTTTGAAACTCGATTAGCTATATTAAAAAGAAAAACATATAATGATGGAATAGAAATGCTTGAAGAAGTACTAGAACATATAGCTTCACATATGGAAGGAGCCCTTATTTCTATACTTGCACAATCAACACTAAACAAAAAAGAAATAACTATTGATTTGGCTAAACAAATAATAGATAAAATAGTAAAAGGTACTCGTCGCGAGGTTTCTATAGATTATATTCAGAAAATTGTTTGCGATTATTTCAATATTTCGGTTGATTCGTTAAAATCAAAAACCCGTAAACGCGAAATTGTTCAGGCAAGACAAGTTGCAATGTATTTTGCTAAAGCATTTACAAAAAACTCGTTAGCTGTTATTGGCTCTATTATAGGTGGTAAAGACCATGCAACCGTTTTGCATGCATGTAGAACAGTGCAGAATTTAATGGAAACAGATAAAAAATTTAAACAGTACGTTGATGATATTGAGAAAAAACTTAAAATGTAAATATATAGAAGCAGGGAAAACCTGCTTTTTTTTTAATATTATCGTTTCATGTTTTTCATTATAATGGCAATTCTGTCATCTACAAGTATTTTTGTTCTATTTAAATCTTTTGGTAAATTTTCAATAAATCAATTTGATGCAATTTTAATAAATTATTTGACTGCTGGATTATTTGGATTGTTTCTTTTTAGCGGACCAGATGAAATACAAAAAACTTTTTCCTCTAAATGGATTGTTTGGATTATTATTGTTGGAGTTTTATTTTTTCTTAATTTTCTTCTTATTCAAATTTCAACAGTAAAAGTTGGAATGGCTACAACTTCAGTAGCTTGTAAAATATCAGTTGTAATTCCTGTGATTTTTTCTATTGTTTACGACAATGAAGTATTATCAATTAACAAAATAATAGGAATTGTTGGTGCAGTAGTTTCTATAATATTATTAACGTTTAGAAAAAATAAGCAAAACGAAAAAGTTGTTTTAAGTTGGTTTATATTTTTTTTGCCAATTACACTTTTTTTAGGTTTGGGAATAACCGATTCTATGTTAAAATATGTTCAACAAGTTTATGCTTTCGACATAAAATCAACTAATTTAACTGCATCTATTTTTACAATTTCATTTTTTAGTATATTGATGTTATCTATTTTTAAAAAGGGTTTAATTAAAAATATTTTAAATTTAAAAACTATAATAGCAGGAGTAATATTAGGTTTGGCTAATTTTGGTTCAACCTATTTTTTGTTTATGTCTTTAAAATTTACCGGGTTAGATCATTCTGTTGTTTTCGGAATGATAAATTTAAGTATAGTTCTATTATCTGTAATTATAGGTTACAGTGTTTATAAAGAAAGGTTGTCTAAATTGAATTGGATGGGTGTTTTTGGTGCATCCGCTTCTTTAATTTTAATGAACTTGAATGAAAAGATGTTTTAACAAAATATTAATAAAAATAAATTTTGAAAAATTACTTTGCAATAATGAAAATAATAAACTAAATAATTTAAAATAATGATGAAAAACAAAAGTTTAATTTCCATTCACGATTACAGTAAAGAAGATTACTTCAAAATTCTTGAATGGGCAGATATTTTTAGGAATAATTCAAAAGGATACGAAAAT
>JBBIKO010000131.1:0-6073 GCA_037445415.1 Bacteroidota bacterium | reverse complement strand
TTATCGGGGAAAGTAATTGCAACATTGTTTTTTGAACCTTCAACTCGAACAAGGTTGAGTTTTGAGAGTGCTGTTCAACGAATGGGAGGGCGTATAATAGGTTTTTCCGATCCAGGCTCATCAAGTGTTCAAAAAGGCGAGTCTCTTAAAGATACAATACTAACTGTTGCACAATATTCAGATTTAATTGTAATGCGTCATCCTATTGAAGGGAGTGCCAGATGGGCAAGCGAGGTTTCACCTGTACCTATAATAAATGCAGGAGATGGGGCAAATCAGCATCCAACTCAATGTTTATTAGATTTATATACTATTAAGGAAACACAAAAAACTTTAGAAAATTTAACAATTACTTTTGTGGGCGATTTAAAATATGGTCGAACAGTACATTCTTTGATACAGGCAATGTCTAATTTTAACCCAACTTTTCATTTGGTTTCGCCCGACACTTTGCGATTACCTAACGAATATAAACTTTTGCTTAACGAGCGTAATATACCTTATTACGAACAAAAGGATATGGTAGAACTAATAAAGCAATCGGATATTATTTATGTAACACGTGTTCAGCGCGAACGTTTTTCCGACCCTATTGAGTACGAGAAAGTTAAAAATGCTTATGTTTTAGATGCATCAATTCTAGAAGGAGCAAAACCTAACTTAAAAGTATTACACCCCTTACCACGAGTTAACGAAATAAACGTTGATGTTGACGATACAGATAAGGCATATTATTTTCAACAAGCATTAAATGGAGTATATACACGTATGGCAATAATAGCTTTAATTTTAGGATTAAAAAATTAAATATATGGAAACTAAAAAAGAATTAGTAGTCAGTGCAATTAAAGATGGAACTGTAATAGACCATATCCCAGCACATAGTTTATTTAAAGTTATTTCCATCTTAGAATTAAATAAAATAGAGACCCATATTACTATTGGTTCTAATCTTGAAAGTAAAAAATTAGGAAAAAAAGGAATTATCAAAATATCTAATAAATTTCCAAATGATAACGATTTAAACAAAATTGCTTTATTTGCACCTGAAGCCAAAATAAATCTAATTAAAAATTACGAAGTAGTTGAAAAGAAAATAGTTCAATTGCCAGATACTATAGAAGGTATAGTAAAATGTATGAATCCAAAGTGTATTACAAATTTTGAACAGGTAAAAACTAAATTTCTTGTCATTGACAAAAAAAACGTAGCCCTTAAATGTTGTTATTGCGAAAAAATTACAAATCAGGAGAATTTTGAAATGAGATAAGTTATAGTTAAATAATTTGATTAATATTGAAGGTAATAATATTAGGTAGTGGTACTTCTCAGGGCATTCCTGTAATAGCATGCGAATGTCCAGTTTGTTGTTCTAATGATACAAAAGACAAACGACTTCGCTCTTCTGTTCTTATTAAGATAAATAATATAACAATTGTTATAGATACTGGACCCGATTTTCGCCAACAAATGTTAAGGGAAAATGTTAAGAAGCTCGATGCTATTCTTTTAACTCACGAACATAAAGACCATATAAGTGGATTAGATGATATACGCTCTTTTAACTGGATATATAAAAAGCCAATGGATGTTTATGCCGAAGAAAGAGTTCATGAGGTTATTCAATTAGAATATTCATATGTATTCGCTGATGAGAAATATCCAGGAATTCCTGAAATGAAACTACATTCTATTACATCAGATATTTTTTATATAGACGATGTTAAGGTTATTCCTATTAGGGCTATGCACTATCGCTTGCCTGTTATAGGTTTTAGAATTGGCGATTTTGCTTACATTACTGATGCTAATTATATACCAGAGAGTGAGTTTGAAAAGCTAAAAAAATTAAAATATTTTGTTTTAAATGCATTGAGGAATGAAAAACATATTTCTCATTTTAATTTACACGAAGCAATTGAAATAGCTTTAAAAGTTAAAGCAGGTAAAACATATTTTACTCATATCAGTCATTTAATGGGATTTCATATCGAAATTGAAAAAAAATTGCCCCAAAATATTAGTTTAGCATTCGATGGGCTTACTTTGTTATTGTGATTTTCTTTATTTCTTACGAGAAACTTTATTGATAGTATCGGTAACTATTCTTATAGAATCTTTTTCTTCAATGTTTTTAACAATTGGATCTCTTTCTTCAATGATTTTTACTTTTTGAGTTGGACTTGTTCTACAACATATCAACGAAATAAAAATAATGATATAGGGGAGAAACAAGTTATTCCTCATCTTGTTCGTTTTCCAATACTTTTTGTTTGCTTTCTTTAGCTTCATTAGAATTATCTACACTTGTCTTTCTTAATACGCCTTCTAATTGAAATCCAGGTGTTTTATATCCAGCTTCTTCTTTATTATTTGTAAAATAAATACGTCCTTGTATGGAGTATTGTATTCCCATATCTTCATCAAATAATAATGAATCATTAACATTATTTGTTATATATACAGAAAAATTGGAAAATCCCCATTTTTTAAATTTCCATTTACAATTCCATTCTTGGTATTCTTCCTTGATGTTTGTTTTATAAACAACTAAGTCTGCATCTTCGGGTTTGTCTACTACAAGTAATACAAGATTTGCATCACCTGGATGAGTCATTTCTATAACAGTTTGAGCTGCAACATATTGAGTAAATAAAAACAAAGTACATAACAATAAATAAAGCTTCATTATTGCTATATTTTTAATATCCAAATATAATCAAGAAAACTTTATTTGTCAATAGTTTTAATTTTTTTTATGAACAATTATATAATCAATTTAAAATACAACTTTTTGAACAATTGATAGAATTAGTTGAATGCTTTTTTTTAAAAGAGTTTATAATAGTTATAAAAAGATGTGAATATGCCAAAATAATTATTATGAAAGCAATGAAATTTAATATTAAATCAGCCATGTAAATAAAATTTTTATTATTAAACTAAAAATGTATGCTAGAAGTGTTGAAAAAGTAATTACTAACAATGGCCATTTCCATTTGTTAGTTTCTTTTTTTATTGATGCAATAACAGCCACGCAAGGAAAATAAATTAAAACAAAAGTTAAAAAAGCTGCTATAACTGGAAAAGTAAACAAATATTCACCTTTGGAATTTTTAGCTTGTTTTAAATTTTCTGAAAGTAAAAATTGGCTTTCTTGTTTTTGATTAAATAAAACTGATAATGTGCTAATTACAACTTCTTTGCCGGAAATTCCTGCAACCAAACTAATTGTTATACGCCAGTCGAATCCTAATGGCACCATTATTGGTTCAATGGTTTTTCCAATTTTTCCGAGGTAAGAGTTTTCTATCTGATAAAGTTGTAAATGTAGCAGAATTTTTTCCAGTGAATCTTTGTTTACAATAGTAATATTTTTTTTTGCAATAAGTTTTTCAATATTTTCAGTAGCTTTTTTTGTATAAATTGCAGTTGGAAAATAACTTAAGCTCCATATTATTATTGACGCTGTTAGAATAATACCTGCCATTTTTTTTAAGTATTGTTTTGCTTTGTTCCACATGTGTTTTATTATGTTGCGTAATGTTGGAATACGGTAAGGTGGAAGTTCCATAACAAAAGGAACCTCTGTTTTTTTGAAAATGAATTTTTTAAGGATAACAGACAGTATTGCAGCTAAAGCAATTCCAGAAAAATAAATTATAAATATAGCCAATCCAGCTTGTTTGCTAAAAAAAGTTCCAGCAAAAAGTACATATATTGGTAAACGGGCACTACACGACATCAAAGGATTAACCAAAATAGTTATTAAACGATCGGTCTTACTTTCAATAGTTCTTGTAGCCATAATTGCAGGAACATTACAACCGAATCCCATAAACAATGGAATAAAAGATTTGCCGTGTAGCCCCATTTTGTGCATTATTTTATCCATAATAAAAGCTGCACGAGCCATATAGCCAGTATCTTCCATTAATGAAATAAACAGAAATAATAATAAAATATTTGGCAGAAATATCATTACACCACCAACACCCTGAATAATTCCGTCTGTTAATAAATCTTTTAAAATACTTGAAGGTAAAGTTGTTTTTATCCAATTATTTACAATTTCAACACTGTTTTCGATCCACTGAACAGGGTAACCGCCAAAATAAAATGTCGCTTCAAATATTAACCACAGAATGGCAAAAAAAATAGGTAAACCTAAAATTCTGTTTATTAAAATATTATCTATTTTATCTGTTATGCTTTTACCAGTTTTTTTATTTTTTTTGTATGTTTCTTCTAAAGCACCAGTTATAAAACCATACTTTGCGTCTGTTATTATAGTTTCTGTTTGCTCTTTAAAGTCTTTTTCTAGCTTTACAATATTTTTTTGTGTAACTGTTTTAATTTCATCTGCATTCGAACAGTTTTCTATTAATTTAATAATTTCAGAATTATTTTCAAGTAGGTTTAACGAAAAAAACCTAGACGAATAGCGGTCGAGTAAGCTTTTATTTTTTTTTAATTTATCTTGAATTTCTTCTATGGCATCTTCAATATTTTGACCATAATGTATATGTATGTGTCTATATGTAGAATGCTTGTCTTCATATAAATCAATTATTTCATCAAACAAATTTAAAAAACCTCTTCCTCTATTGCTAACTGTTGGTACAATAGGAATACCAATCATTTTAGCAAGTTTATTGTAATCAAAATTGTCGCCGCTTTTTTGCAATTCATCGTACATGTTTAAAGCCATTACTACGCGCATATCCATATCAATAAGTTGTGTAGTAAGGTAAAGATTTCGTTCAAGATTAGAAGCGTCCACTACATTTAAAACTATATCAGGGAATTCATTCATTAGATAATTTCTAACAAATATTTCTTCGGGCGAGTATGCCGATAAAGAATAAGCTCCGGGCAAGTCAACAAGTTCGAATATATAATTATTGTGCTTATATTTTCCTTTTTTTAATTCTACTGTAACACCGCTATAATTACCAACTCTCTCAGCTAAGCCGGTGCAATAATTGAATAAAGTTGTCTTGCCACAATTAGGATTACCAACTAATGCAACTTGTACAATATTCGATTTTTCTACTCCGTTGTATATGCCAGTTCCTTCAACTGAAAATGTTTCTTGCTTTTTATATAATTGAATTGGCTCATATTGTACTTCGATAAGCGAAGCTTCGCTTCTACGTAGTGAAACTTCGTAGTTTAATATTTGAAAAATAATTGGATCGTTTAAAGGTGCTTGTTGTACGTACTTAACTTGTTGACCTTTGATAAAACCCATTTCTAAAATTCGCTTACGAAAGCTACCACGTCCTTTAACTTTTGTAATGTAAGCAGTTTCGCCGGGTTTAATGTCAACTAAGAGCATAGTTTTTTTTTGGCAAAATTACAATTCGAAAATCGAAATAGTAATAACCAAAAATGGGGATTTTTAAATAACTTCTAATAATATTTCTGCTTTTTTTATTTTTACAACCTTGCACAGGCAAGTAATTGGCATATTTTGGATATCAGTTTTGGTGTAATTTAAAACAGCTGCTCTTTTTACTTTGCTATTTTCGGCTAATATAACGTAATAAAGTTCTTTTGTTTTTTGTTTAATACGTTGCTCTATCATTAAAAGAGTAAAATAATCGTTATCGTTAATTTTGTATATTGGATGATGTGGCTCTAAAAATATTTTACCGTTACAGTTTATTTTATTTACATAACAAAATATTTTACTACCAACTTTTATAGAGTAATATGTATAGTATTTTTGTGGCAGTAAATATTTTCTGTTCCATTCGTCTTTTAAAATGAAATAATTGTCATCTGGTAGCGATATAATTTTCTCTACAAAAAACTCGTATTCTTTTCCTTCTTCTAAATTAACCATAATTACTATGGTTGTGTTGTTCGTTGATAATTTTCGTATCTAACAACAAATGCTCCAAAAATTCCACAGTTGTTTTTAAAGTTTTTGGCATCTTCTAATGAGTGAAAATCTCCAATAGTGTATTTATATAGCCCGTCTGTAAATTCTTCTTTAATAAATTCTATTTCAGGATACATTTCTGCTAATTGACTTTTGTTTATTTTTCTTTTGAAAGCAGCTATT
>JBBIKO010000130.1:1202-6094 GCA_037445415.1 Bacteroidota bacterium | reverse complement strand
TAACTGAATTATTAATGATTCAATATTATTGTTAACCTCAATATCTTTTTTTAAAATTTCGTATCCTATAAAACTTATTCTTAATTTATAATTTCCTTGTTTAATGTTTTTAATAATAAATTCTCCATTTGAATTAGTAAATGTTCCAATAAAAGTATTTTCTATCACTACATTGGCAGAAGTTAATGGTTTATTTTCTTCATCAACAACTTTACCTTTTATGCTAAACTGACCATGAAAGAATAACGGAATAATTCCAATTGAAAAAAATAAAACAGCTTTTTTCATAATAAAACATTTTAAACGTTAGACAATTAGTTTTTAATTGTCAATGGGAGTCTAATTTCCCGGCTCGGCATTACCCGTCCCGGTCCAAAGGGTATGATCTCAGCCCGTTGTTTTAAGGCACCCCATTGATGTACGTTGCAAAAATATATATATTTTTTTTAATGGCAATAATTTTAGAAAATTTACTAAAATAATTTAGTAATAACTTTATTTTTAAAATAATTTGTTTTAATTTTACAATCAAAATAATTAAGAATTATGCAATTAAATAAATTGTTTATTTATAGCCTGATGTGCTTCATATTATTTATAGTTTCGTGCAGTGAATCTGATACAAATTCTAATAATTTATTTATAGATTCAACAGAAACTCATAGCGAATTCCATAAATCGGCAGTTAAAGTACCTTCTCCAATAGAATTATATATTTTTATGGATAATGCGAATGCAAGTTTTTCGAAAGAAAACTTAAACCCAGTTGATAATCATACAAAATACACATCTAAAATTAAAAAAGCTCTTAACCTTGGTATTTATGCTTCTGATTTAGCTTATTGTACTGTATTTAAGCAAAACAAAGAGACATTCACATATTTTTCAGTAACAAAAAAATTGGCAGATGAATTAGCTTTAACAGATGGATTTGATGAAAGAATTGTTAAACGTATTGATGCAAATATGGATAATAGTGATTCTCTTTATCAAATAACAAACGATTCTTATGCTTTAGCTGTTCGATTTTTAGAACAACAGGGGAAAGAAGATTTACTCCCACTAATGATTACAGGAGCATGGATTGAAAGCGTTAACTTGGCTATTAAATCTGTAAATAAATTCGATCCAAATAACGAAATAATAATTAGAATTGCTGATCAAGGGTTGCTTTTAGAAAATATATTAGAATTATTTCAATATGTTAAGAATAATCCTGAATATTCTGAAATTATTGATAAACTATTAGATTTGCAACTTTCATACGATAAATTGTTAGATAATACAGATGTAGTTATTACAAAAAAACAGTACGAAGAAATTTCAAACAAAGTTAAAGTTATACGTGCATTATTCATTGGTTAAAATTAATATAATTATGAAGACTTTGGCAATATTTATATTTTTATTAACATTAGATTTAAGTATTACAAATATTTATGCTCAATGTGAGCGAAAAAAATATTGCGAGGAATATTTAGAAGATTATGATTATCGCAGTCAGTCTTCTTATGCCAAGTTATCGCCTGGTGATACTTCTAGTGTTAATGTTGTTTTGTATGGAAATCAAAAGTATAGAATTTTTGTTTGCAACGACCCTAAGTTAGGAACAGTAAACTGGAAAGTTGTTATGCCAGAAAGAAAAACAAAACGTACAATAGACAAAATAAAAAAAGACACTATACTTACATACGAAACAAATGAGTATGGCGATTATATAACCGATAAAAATGGGGATTTGATTATTAAGAGTCGTCAAATTGTTGTAGATACTACATGGATTACTGAAAGAATAACTGTTGATAAAGTTTTGTATGATAATAAACAACAAAATAAGTTACCTTATTTTGAAGTTACACCTCAAAAAAGTTCAAGGTATATTATTCGTGTATTTGTTCCTTCTTCTGATCCTAATTATTCGGGTTGTGTAAATGTTTATGTAGGAAGGAAAGAAATTGGTAGTAAAGGCTTTGTAAAAAAGGGAAGTATAAGCAAAAGCGAATAGCAATTTAATTTTTACTATATTTGCAAGAATTTTTGGAGAGATGCCAGAGCGGTCGAATGGGGCGGTCTCGAAAACCGTTGTTCCTCTAACGAGGAACCGGGGGTTCGAATCCCCCTCTCTCCGCATTAAGTATCGTTATTTCCAGTTTGTTAGTTTGGTATATTTTTTATAATCTTCCATAGCTTCTTTTTCCTTATTTAGGGAGTATTTTACTAATGCCCTGTTTTTATATGCTTGAACGTGCTTCGAATCAATTATTAACAATTTATCTAAAACTTCTAGAGCTTTATTGTACTCAGATATATCCATGTAAGCGATTGATAGATAAAATAGAGCTTTTACATTATTGGGGTCGGTTTCTAATAATTTAAGAAAACACTCGATGGCTTTACTAATGTTTCCTTTTAGGTATTGTCTCGACCCATTTTCTAATAACTTTTCCACGTAAGTTTTATTTTTGAATTATAAAGTTATATTAAGTAAATATAATTTTTTATAAAAAAATGATAAGCTGTTTATAACAACTTGCAAAATACTTATTTTATTTTATAACTTGTTTTATATTAAGTTAGACATTAATTTTAAAAATTCCTCTTTATTTTTGCGTGACAAAGGTACTCCTTTATTGTCGGACATAAGTATCATTAATTCCTTAGTAAATATTGATTTTACATGATTAATATTTATAAGATGCGAATGGTGTACTCTGAAAAACGAATATTGGCTTAAAAGATTTTGATAGTCTTTTAGTTTTTTTGAAACAAAATAATTTTCATTATTCGTAGTTGCAATTCTAACATAATTACCTTCGGCTTCACATCTAATAATATCAGAAATGCGTAAATAAATAATTCTTTTATTATTAACAATTTCGAGTTTTTTATTTTGTTGATTTATTTTATCTATAAACTCATTTATATAGTAATTTGTTTTTTCTAATATTTTTTTTTCTACCTTTTGTATAGCAGTTTTAAGTTCAGTAGGATATATTGGTTTTAAGATATAATCAATAGCACTTTGTTTAATTGCTTTTATTGCAAATTGATTATAAGCAGTAACAAAGATGACATAAAAATTGTAAGGACCAACTCTGTTTAGCATTTCAAAAACGTCGCCATCAGGCATACTAATATCTAAAAATAATAAATCTATTTGGTGATTACTGATTGCTTGCTCAGTTTCACTAACTGTTAATGTTTTTTTCACAATTTTAACATTGGGACAGCATAAAGACAAAGTGTTTTCAAGCAAATCGCTTACAACAATATCGTCATCAGCAATAATTGCTTTTAGCATATATTTTTTATATGCAAGATACAAAAATTATTTTAAATCCGGAAATAAAAAATTATCAAAAGGGTATTTTTTTGAGTGAATTTCTTTAACTATTGAATATATTTTTTCTCTAAGCTCTTTTATGTTAATTTTCTTTGCAGCAGATATGCATATCCAGTTACCAGAATTCATAAAATACTCATCTAAATATGATTTAGCTTCGTTTGTTGATTTTTCAAGCTCTTCACTTGTTAATAAATCTATTTTATTAAAAACATGAAGTAAAGCTTGGTTACTTATTTCTAATTCGTATAAAGTTTGATTAACAACTTTTACTTGTTCTAAGAAAGAAGGATGGTTAATATCTATGACATGAAGTATAACTTCCGCTTCGCGTATTTCGTCTAAAGTTGATTTAAAAGATTCAATTAAAGTATGAGGTAATTTTCTTATAAAGCCAACAGTGTCTGACAACAAAAAAGGTACGTTGCCTATAATAACTCTGCGTACAGTAGTATCTAGTGTAGCAAATAGCTTGTTTTCTACAAAAACATCAGATTTACTCAATAAATTCATAAGGGTCGATTTACCAACATTTGTATAACCAACCATTGCCACACGAACCAATTTTGAACGATTTTGTCTTTGAGTAATTTTTTGTTTATCAATACGTTTGAGTTCTTCGTGTAATATTGATATTCGTTTTTTAATAACTCTTTTATCTGTTTCAAGCTCTTTTTCGCCTGGTCCTCTCATTCCAATACCTCCTTGCTGTCTTTCAAGATGTGTCCACATTCGGGTTAATCGTGGTAACAAATATTCGTATTGAGCTAATTCGACTTGGACTTTAGCATAAGCCGACTTAGCACGCATTGCAAATATATCGAGAATCAAATTAGTTCTATCTAATATTTTAACTTTTAAAATGTTACTAATATTTTTTAATTGAGTTCCAGATAATTCGTCGTCAAAAATTACATATTGAACATTATTTTCTCGTATAAACTGTTCTATTTCATACAACTTCCCTTCTCCAATAAATGTTTTAGGGATTGGTTTTTCTATTTTTTGTGTAAATCTTCTAATTGTTTGTAGATTTGCTGTATGAGCAAGAAATTCTAATTCGTCGAGATATTCTTTTACTTTTTTTTCATCATTGTTTGGCGTTATTACTGCTACTAATATGCAAATTTCTTTTTTTGGAAAATAACTTCTTTTTACAATCATCAACTACTTTATACGATATTTATTGTCATTAAGTAAATCGTAAAATACTTTTTTAAAAATAAACGTAGCTCCCGAAATCATCTCCATATCGTTTGGAAATGGGATAGGCGGATGCCCTAACTTTTTGCGAATGTCGTCGTCTAATGCTCTTAAATCGCCATTGGCAATGTATGTTACATATTCAAAGAAATAATCAGAAGCTAATGGTTTAGAAGTTACTGTTTTTTGTTCTAAAACATCAAAATAAATTACTTCGCTTTCAATACGAGATGCTTTTTGTTGTATAATTTCTGTTAATTTGCACGAGACTTCTATTATTCGTGGAACTCTGATAGGATTTCCAAGTGAATCTTTAACTACATTGTTTTGGCTGTCGAGCAATACT
>JBBIKO010000130.1:0-1189 GCA_037445415.1 Bacteroidota bacterium | reverse complement strand
GCTCTTTTTGAAAAAACTTTTCTGGCGAGATAATAATTGCTTTAATGTTTAATTTAATTATATAATGATATGTATCATTATTGTTTATTTCAGGGAAATAACGTATCCATTTATCATCTAAATATTCGTATTCTAAATTAAAAAGTTCTTTTTGAAAATCAGCAGGTAGTTTATAAATAGTGTTATTTTCAAGCATCATTCCAACTTTTGTAGTACCTTTTTGTTGTGCTAATAACATTAAATTGTCAACGTCTTGATATGTATCGTAATAGTATTTTATATTTTTGAAGTATTTGTATGCTTGTCTAGCTTGAAATCTGTCTGTAGTATTAAGTAATTGTTTGCCTTTTACATACCAATATTCTGCAGCATTTTGTTTTGCCGAAACAATATCTTTGTCGTAGTCAATATAATCAAAATTAATTATACGATTATTTAGTTTTAAGGGCAGTACTGGTAAAATGATTGATTGTCTTCTTTTGAGTTTTTCGTATATTTTTAATATATCGTCCCAATTTTCAGGTTTTCCCTCAAGTTTCAGAAGTTTTAATTGTTCATTATCTTTTAAATTTGCGGCATAGTACGATTTTTCTAAGTAAATAATCTCTTTTTCTTTGTTTTTATGTTTTTTTAGTTTTTTAACAGCTCTTGAAATCGCCAAATCATAATCGCCCCTAATGTAGTATCTTTTTGTTACATTGCAACTATTAAATATAAAAAGTATAGAAATAAAAAAAAATATTCTACTTAGCATAAATAGATTTGTGGTATTAAAGAGCACATAAGATTGTGTAAATTAGCTTAATTTGAAATTTATTGGGAGTTGAAACGATACTCTAACAGGCTTTCCTCTTTGTTTTCCTGGTTTCCAGGCCGGCATACTTTGAATAACTCTAACAGCTTCTTTATCTAAAGAAGGGTCAACGCCTCTTACAACTGTTACGTCGGTAACTTTACCTTCTTTTCCAATAACGAACTGAACATAAACTTTGCCTTGTATTCCATTTTCTTTGGCAATGTCGGGATATTTTATATTTTTTGCAATCCACTGGAACATTGCAGCGTCTCCACCAGGGAATTCGGGTTTTTCTTCAATTACATAAAAATTAATGATTTCATCAGCTTCTTCTTCTTCTTGTACTTCAATAGGGGCTGAAATTTGTGTGTTAGCATCAGCTTCAGTACTTTC
>JBBIKO010000129.1:3090-6107 GCA_037445415.1 Bacteroidota bacterium | reverse complement strand
CCTTTTTCTTTACAAGCAGCTTCGCTACCTAAAGTAATAAAGTCGTTATATTTAATAGCTTCGGCACGAATAAATCCGCGTTCAAGGTCGCTATGAATAACTCCTGCAGCTTGTTGAGCAGTCATACCTTCTTTAAAAGTCCAGGCTCTAATTTCTTTTGGTCCTACAGTAAAAAATGTTTTTAATTTTAGCATACTATAAGCCATCTGAACAAGCCTGTTAAGTCCTGGTTCTGTTAAGCCTGCATCGTTCAAAAACAACAAACGATCGTCTTCATTCTCCAATTCGACTATTTCTGCTTCGAGTTGTGCGCCAATTATTATACATTGTTCATTTTTATCGTTTAAGTATTTTACTAGTGCTTTAGAATAAGAATTTCCTGTAATTACGGAATTATTATCAACATTTGCTACGTACAATACAGGTTTTGCCGAAAGTAAAAATAAATCAGCTACAGAATCTTTTTCTATGTCAGATAACTGCATGTTTCTTATAGCCACAAAATTTTCAAGACTGGATTTTATTTTGATTAAAGCATCTAATTGTTGTTTTGCCTCTTTGTTGCCTCCTTTAACAATTTTTTCGAGTCTTAGAATTTTTTTCTCAACCGATTCGATGTCGCGTGTTTGAAGTTCAATATCAATATTTTCTACATCGCGTATTGGGTTTATATCTCCATCAGGATATGGTGCTACCAAGTTCTCAAAACATCTTACAACGTGAATAAATGCATCGCTTTTACGAATTTCGTTTAAAAACTTTCGCACATTTTCTGCTTGAGATAATCCTCTAGCTAAACCAGGAATATCAACCAAATTAATAGTTGCATGAACAATTTTTTCAGTTTTTTGAAATTTTTCAAGTTCGAATAATCGAGTATCTGGAACTTTTATTGTCCCTAAATTTGTTTTATCGGAATATGTTGTTTCTGCTTTTGTTCCGGAAAGAATATTAAAAATTGTTGTTTTTCCGCTTCCTTTAATACCAATAATTCCACATTTAAGTGCCATATTTTTTTTGCAAAACTACATTACTTTTTAAAAAAAATTGTAACAAATAATATTATGTTCAACTTTATTTAAGTTAAGAAAAAATATTGGCATTTTTAAATAGATTTTGTTTGTTAAAAAGTATTATTATTTTCATCAAATAATTTTAGAAATTAACCTACATTTGCATTAAAATAACTTAAATATGAATGTTGTTGTTTTTCCTGGTTCATTCGATCCTATTACAAAAGGACACGAATCGGTTATTAGAAGAGCTTTACCATTATTTGATAAATTATATATAGCTATTGGTATAAACGTTGACAAAAATCCGTTATTCCCAATTGAGAAACGTATTAATTGGATTAAAAAAGTTTTTGCTTACGAACCTAAAATAGAAGTAGTAACATATACTGGCTTAACGGTAAACTTTTGTAAATCGGTTGGTGCAAAGTTTATTTTAAGAGGGTTACGCACATCGGCCGATTTTGAATACGAACGAGCTATTGCACAAACTAACCGTTTTCTAAATAATGGTATAGAAACTGTTTTTTTGCTTACAACTCCAGAATATACTCCAATAAACAGTACTATTGTTCGTGAAGTTATAAAATACGGTGGCGATGCTTCTCAATTTGTTCCCGACGGAATAAACCTTTACGAATGATATGAAAAACATAAGTCTTTTTCTATTACTATTTATTCATTCAATAGTATATACACAAAAATCTAAAATAATTTTTTCGAACAAAACATACGCAAACGATACAATATACGTATTAAAAGAAAAAGATTTTATAACAAGGCAATTCGATACAATTACTTACTCAATAGCTGATAAAAACGGGCTTGTAAATTTTTCAATAACTTGCAAAAAGCCATTTTTTGTAGTTATTCCTTTATACAAATTTTATGCGTGGTTTTGTATTGAACCAAACAAAGAATATAAGATATTAGTTCCTAATAAAACACACCTAACTATAGAAGATTCATTAAACGCATACTTAAATCCAATAGAATATTTTGCACAAACTATTCCATACGACTCTTCTGTAACACAAAATGCTATTATTGAACTTAATTTTACAATAGACACTTTAATTGAAAAACATATAAAATTTCTCCGTTACAAAATAAAACGTGAACAAGTTGATTCATTAATGCAATTATTACAAAACAAATTCAATTACTGTTCTACAGATTATTTTAAAGATTATATGTTTTATAAAATAGCATGGCTAAAATACTTTTCGTATGAACGAGATGTAAATTTTGTTGTTAAACATTACTTTTTGAATAAACCTTTGTTGTTAAACAATCTTGCTTATACTGAATTTTTCAACGAAATTTTTTATGATTACCTTTCTTTTTATGCTACAACTCGTTGGGGCGAAAACGTTTTTACAAGCATAGCAAAAGCAAAAAGTCCACATGAACTTCGAAAAGATTTACGTCGAAATCCTGCATTTACAAACGACACACTTATTGATTTAGTTGTTTTAAAAGGCTTACACGATGCCTTTTACACTATTAACTTACCTAACAAAATTAAATTTCCTACGCAGCAAATTATTATGACTATTGACTCTTTAACTTATATAGCTAAAACTGAAGAACTTAAACAATTAGCAAAAAACATACTTAATAAGATAAAAGAAGACGATAAAACTTATGTTTTAGAAAATATTCCGTTTTACGATTTCGAAGGAAGCGAATTTTATTTGCGAAATTTTAAAGGAAAGTTTTTGTATGTTTCAATAATGGATTTTAGAGCATATAACTTTTTATTAGATCAGAAAAAAATAAAAGCTATTTTTTCACGATTTTCAGATAAAATAAACGTTATAAACATTGTATTGTATGCCAACAAAGTAAAATTGAAAAATATTATAAATAAAGAACAACTCATTGGCACATTTTTATTAGCAAAAGAACCAGAAAAATTTAAAAAGCAACTTAAAACACATGGCTTACCTTTATTTTTTATTTATAGTCCAGATATAGAAATTTTAAACTCAAAAGCCCCAC
>JBBIKO010000129.1:0-3024 GCA_037445415.1 Bacteroidota bacterium | reverse complement strand
ATTTTATTGAATTATTAAAATAATAAAACTTAAGAATTACAATTATTTCTTTACATCAACAAAAAATTTTAAAATTGTAACAGAAAATTATTTTCTTCAACTAAAATATTTTGCTATTAAATTTCTAGCTTCATTCTGATTTACATAATTATCATACGACAAACAAACTATATTACTACAAGCAATAGAAAAATTTATAATCTTATCCCAAACTTCTTCGCTTAAATTGTTTATATTGTGTAACTTTAAATTCATTCTTATTAAACTATAAGCTATTCCCGACATAAAAACATCGCCTGCTCCGATGGTACTTAATGGTTGGATAGCAGGTATGTTGTATTTCTTTTTAAAATTATTGCAATAAACAACTACAGGTTGATTACCCTGTGTAATAATTAAATTATTGCACCCGTTTTGCTTACATAATTTCCATATTTTATCTAAATCATCAGTATCAAAAATTAGTTTAAAATCTTCTATTGAGCCTTTTGTTATAGATGATATTGATATGTTTTTTAAAATATAAGGCATAACTTCGTTTAGAATACTCAAATGACTTTTACGAAAATTAGGATCGAACAAAATAATCATATCTTTATTTTTGCAATCAAAAAGAATTTTTTCAATGCTGTTTCTAATATTTGGTTTAATAGAATAATAACTACCAAATATTAATATATCGTCGGGAGTAGTACAAGGAAACTTAAAAACAGATAAATGCTCGTTTTGCATTTTATAAAAAAGATAATCAGCATCGTTATTTTGATTCAGAAAAGCTAATGCTAATCTCGAACGTCCTTCGTTATGCCATAATATGTACTCTGTATTTATGTTATTTTCAATAAAAAAATTATGCAAAATTTTCCCAACAATATCGTTAACCATATCGGTAATAATTGTAACAGGAACACCTAAACGTGATAACGAAACCATCATGTTTAATATTGACCCACCTGCCTTTGCTTCTATTGGTCTATAATTTTTAAAAATAATATCGTAAACCACTTCGCCAATACCTATTATTTTTCGTTCCATATAATTATATTTGCAATACAAAACAAATGTACGACCTTTCAAATTATAGAAAAAATTATTTTGGAAAAACTATAAAACTTACAAAAAATCCATTTGTACTATTTGAAAAATGGTTTAAAAAAGCTGAAAAAATGGAACCTAATGAAGTAAATGCTGTAATTTTATCAACTATAAACGAAAAAAAGCAGCCTCAAAGCCGTGTAGTTTTACTAAAATATTTTTCCGAAAAGGGATTTACTTTTTTCACTAATTATAATAGCAATAAAGGAAAAGAAATTTTGAATAATCCTAGTGTTTCGCTATTGTTTTATTGGCCATCGTTAAATCGTATGGAAATATTATAAAATATATCCTTAAAATTATTTTTGCTGTTTAAGCGAAGGATTTAGCTCATAGGCTTTATTAAAATAATATTGAGCATTTTTTTCGTCGTTTAAATTTTTATAAGTTATACCTATGAAATAGTAAACTTCTGCTTTTTGCGGATTGAATTCGATGCACTTTTTAAAAGCATTTATAGCTTCATTAAATTTACCTAATGTTCCATAAGTGCTTCCCAAATTAAACCACCCATCGGCAAATTTCGGATCTAAGCGTACAACTTTTTCATACAATTCTAATGCCTTTTTATACTGCTGACGCTGAAAATATATAACTCCCATATTACTGTATGTAATAGGTTTTCCGGGAGCTAAAGTTAAACATGTATCGTAGTATGCTAAGCTTTTATCCCATTCTCCTTTTCTAAAATATGCTAATCCTAATTGATCATAAGCATCAGCATAAGTAGGTATAATATTACGAGCTTTTGCAAAATAAAAAATAGCTGTGTCGAGATATTCTGATTTAACAACATTACCATCTTTCATGGCTTTTTCTTTCATTACTTCAAGCCCATAATAATAGTTCATGTGAGCAGAATTTGGCGATTTTTTAATATCTGCTTCATATAGAGTCAAACTCGATTTCCAGTCTTTGTTTCTACTGACAGTTATGTAAAAATATGTTATAAGAATTAAAATTGATACGAAGATTGCTCTTGAAAATACAACTCGTTTCCAGTCGGAAGTTGAAGAACTGCTAGTAATTGAAATTCCTGAAATTCGAACAATAAAATACGAAACTGCTAATGTAAAAGGAAAAGACGAAACAAACATTAAACGTTCACCAAACGATGTGCCAATCAATACAAATAAATTTGAGTTGACAGACATACTTATTAAATAAAACCATATAGCGTAAACTACAAAATCTTTCTTTTTAAACCTTAAAACCGAATATATAAAAATTGAAAAATGAACTATAAAGGATAATATGAAATAAATATTTGTTAACCCAACAATTGGTATTTGGTTATACGAATAATCGCAAGCTAAAGGATAAGGAATAATTAGCTTCCACAAATAAAGACCTAAAATTTTTATAGCAGTAGCATAATATGTTAGTAAATCGGGAGTCGCAACTAATAAATTATCAATCAATGTAGTTTCGCTCAGATGAATATGTTCGCCAATAGCTCTATCGCGTAAAGTAAAAAATATTAAAGTAGGTATAACAAGCAATAGTGTATAAAATAAATTTGTTTTTAAAGGAATATTAGTAAAGAAATAGAATGTTATTGGAATGATAAGTAAAAAAGTTATTGCACTTTCTTTCGATAAAAGGGCAAATAGAAATGAAAATGTGGCAAAAACTAAGAAAATTATTCGTTTGCTATCAAAATATTTTAAAAACGAAATTAATGTAAGCACAACAAACAAGAACATCATAATTTCGTCTCTGCTTTTAATGTTTGCAACTACCTCAGTATGTATAGGATGAAGTGCATAAAGCAAAACAGCAATAAAGGGTATGTGTATAGTGTATTGCTTCATTAAGATTATAAATAATTTGAATAGTAAAACACATAAAATGCTGTACCACAATATATTCATTAAATGACCAACAGAAGGTTTATCGGGGAAAAAATGCCATTCGATAGCAAACATT
>JBBIKO010000128.1:0-6125 GCA_037445415.1 Bacteroidota bacterium | reverse complement strand
TATTTTCATTTTAAATTTGTTGGCAATTTCCATTAATTCTGGAACTCTTGCCATACTTCCGTCTTCGCTCATTATTTCAATTAAAGCTCCTCCTTCTTTTAATCCAGCAAGCCTTGTGAGATCAACAGTTGCTTCTGTATGTCCTGCTCTACGAAGCACACCTTTGTCCTTTGCTTTTAATGGAAATATATGCCCTGGACGTGCTAAGTCTTCTTTTTTTGTATTCGGATCGACTAATGCTCTTATTGTTTTTGCTCTATCTTCAGCAGATACGCCAGTTGTGCAGCCATGTCCAATTAAGTCTACTGAAACTGTGAATGCTGTTTCATGTAATGAAGTATTGTTATGAACCATCATTGTAAGGTCTAGCTCCTCGCAGCGTTTTTCTGATAATGCTACACATAGCAAACCTCTGCCGTATTTTGTCATGAAATTGACAATTGTTGGTGTAATTTTTTCGGCAGCTACTATAAAGTCGCCTTCGTTTTCTCGATTTTCGTCATCAACAACAATTATTATTTTACCTTGCCTAATGTCTTCTAAAGCTTCTTCTATTGTGTTAAATTTAAATTCTGAATTGTTCATATATTATGTTTGATGCAAAATTATTTAATTTACCGATGTTAATTTATGATATTTATCGTGTTATGTTTTTGCTTTTTCAATAAATAAAACAGTATTTTGTACAATAGTGCTTATATCGAAATGTTGTTTCACAAATTCTCTTGCATTATATCCAATTTTTTCAAATATAGTTTTGTTTTCTAATAAAACTAACAAACATTTTAAAAACTCTTTTTCTGTATCAGCTATCATTATATGATTATTGTGTTCTACAGGAATACCTTCTGCTCCAATGGAAGTAGTAACAATTGTTTTTCCCATTGCCATTCCTTCCAGTATTTTTATTCTAATACCACTACCTGAAAATAAAGGTACCACCATAATTGCACGCTTTTCGATGTATTCTTTTGCATCATCTATTTCGCCGTAAAACTTTACGTTTTTATATTCTACTATTTTTTTTTGTAACCATTCAGGAGCATTTCTGCCAGCAATTTCAAAGAGTAGATGTGGATAATAAATATTTATTTTTGGCCATACTGTTCGTAAAAACCACAACAAACCTTCCTGATTAGGTAACCAATCGAGAGCTCCAATAAAAAATATTGAAGGATATTGTATATAGCTTTTATCGTAATAATAATCTTTTAAAGAAATTCCTGCTTTCGATACATAAGTAAGATTTTTGCAACCCAAGGTTTTCAAGCTAAGTTCGTCGCGTTCTGTAAGAGTAAGGACTAAGTCTGTTTTGTTAATATATTTCTTTTCAAATTTTTCTAATCTTTTAGTTAATGAGTACAAATAAAATTTACTTATTATGTTTCCTTTATTAACTGCCATTCGTTGCCATATTTCGCTTTCAACGTTGTGAGCTCTGTAAACTGTAAATAATTCCGTTTTTTCTTTAATAAAATTTATGTAATGCATCACATATAAACCATCGAAAATGACAACATCGTAATTATTGTTAGTAATTTCTTTTACTACAGCATTTTTAAATTCTTTCGAAAAAAATCGTACTTGATGATATGGTTTTGTTGAAAAAATAAAATTTAAAATTAACGGTAATGGTTTAACAGAAGCATCAACATTTACAGCAGTAATATTTAAAAGATTTTTGATTTTTTCGGGAATTTGTTCAACAGGGTAGTAATGTTTTCTTGTGTTCATGCAAAGCAATTTTACCTTATGCCCATGTGAAGCAAGTTCCATCGAAAAGTTCAATACAGCAATTGCACCACCATCTTTCGGCGGAAAAGGCACTTTGTTATGTAAAATTAAAATATTCACTTTTTATTCTTTTTAAACTTATTGATTATATAATAAATAAATGTAATAAAGTTTTGTATAGGGACAAGAGTAGAATCTGTTATTGCTTTGTAAGTGAGCAAAATACCTAATGGAAATAGTACCGCAGAAGACAACCAAACTCCTTGCCAGGCAGGTATTACTAATTCTTTACTAAACTTTTCGCCAGACAACGAGATTATGTAGTATAAAATAAACAAAAGCACAGAAATTACAACAGGTGTGCCAAAACCACCACGTCGAATTATTGCACCTAAAGGAGCACCTATAAAAAAGAAAACAATACATGCAAATGATAGAGTGAACTTTTGATGCAATTCTATTTGATGGCGAGCTATCCATGATTTTTTAGATTCATCTTCTTCATTGCTAATTTGCACGAAAGACTGTTGATTTCTTGCGTTTATCAATGCCATACTTACAATTTCGTTCCATTCATTCTTAGAAAACCGTTTAAATATATCGGTAAAATTTAGAGTATCTTTAAATATTTGTTTTAGTGAATCTTGAACGTATGCTTTAAAAAATGCCGATTGACTAACTACATTAGCATAATTGGTTTTAAATTCATTATATTTTTCGTTCAGCGAATCAATTGTTTTTTTTAACTGAACTATATTCAACATTCTGTAATGTTCTTTAAACAAACTTTCGTCTGACCTGCTAAAAGTAAAACCAGAAAGAGCTATTTTTACTTTTTGTTCATCAAACTTTTGAATTTGATGTGAAAAATTTACAGTCCAATTGCTTCCTTCTTCAATAATTTCTTCATACTTTTTTCCATGAAAAAGTTGAACAAACAAATAATCTTTATTTGGAGATAAAGCCATTATTCCTGAGTCTGCAATCAATACACTTGTATTCCCCCTTCTATCAGTATGATCGTATATCATTACATCGTAAAACATTTTATTATCAAGGTTTTTACTTTTAACTCGTATAATATAATCATCTATGCCGTTGTAAAAAATTCCTGGTTTAATTATAATTTCAGGACGTTGACTTCGCACATCGAATAGTAACGAATAAAACTTAAGGTTGGCAACAGGCAAAACGTAATTAGAAAACAAAAATGCAACTATACTTAATATTGAAACGAAGATTATTAGCGGATACATTATTCTATATAATGATATTCCCGACGATTTTAATGCTGTTAGTTCAAAATATTCGCCTAAATTACCAAATGTCATAATTGATGATAAAAGAATAGCTAAAGGTAATGCCATAGGTATAAAGTTTATAGATGCATATCCAAATAGCTCCATCATAATATCCCATTCTATTCCTTTACCAACAAATTCATCAACGTATTTCCATATAAATTGCATTAGTAATATAAATACCGTTATAAAGAAAGTGAAAACAAAAGGTCCTATATAAGATTTAATCATAAATATATGGAGCCTTTTTGTTCTAAGCATATAAAAAATATTTCAACAAAGGTCAAGAAAAAAAACAAATCAAACAACAAATAATTAACAGCTTACATTTCTTTTTACTTTTTCCCACGCTGCTGGTTGTTTTTTAAAAATATATTTTACAAAACCTGCGTATTGCGCATAGTTCATTAAAATAATATAATACGGTATGTAAAGCAATTTTGGCAAATCTTTTTTTATCAAATTTAAAATAACAATAATGTAAAAAATTATTTGTAATATTAAAAGAACATGCAATGCGCCGAAATATTCTTGTTGTAAAACCAAGTAAATGTTTATTATAAAAATCAATGGCAACAATATTGGAAGTAATAGCCATCGTATTACTTTATGAGATAAATATTGAAAACTTAAACGAGCGTGTCTAAAAAAGTTCAGCCAGTGTAAATAACGGAACAAGGCTTGAAAAGCACCAGCTGCAATACGAATTTTACGTTTTAATTCTTCTCTTTCGTTTGCTGATGGTTCTTCTTCTGCATAAGCATCAGGAGCATAAGCAATAATATATCCGTTGTGTGCAATTTCCATAGATAAAACAAAATCGTCAACAATTGTATCTAAAGGCAATGGATTTGCAAGTGATTTTTTTATAGCAAATAATTCTCCAACAGCTCCAACTGACGAATAATATAAAGCATTTTGTTTCTTGAGCCAAGATTCATATTTCCAATATATACTTTCGCCAGTGCCTGCTATTTCTTTACTTTGAAAAACTCTTTTCTCGCCTGCAACAACGCCAACTTTTTCGTTATTAAACCATTTTACTAAATTCAACAATGCTTCTTTGTTCAACATCGTATTTGCATCGCAAAAAACAATAATTTCTGTATTAGACAAATTTATTGCTCTATTAATAGCAGCTGCTTTACCTAAACGCTCGTTGTTATGACAAACTTTAACATTGGGATATTTTTCTTTTAAATAAATATTGCTTTCATCGTTGGAACCATCGGTTACCCATGCTACAGTTAATTTTTCTTTTGGATATATCAGTTCATAAGTATTTTGCATTTTTTTGTCAATTATATACATCTCGTTGTAAGCTGGAATAACCAAAGTTATTTGCGGACAATCTTCAAGATTCATAGTAGGATTTAAACGTTTAGTTTTTATATTATTTATTAACCATAGCAACAAACCATATCCAATGTAAGAATAAAATATTAAGAATAATAATATGAAAAATAAAAGCATCAACTGTACGTAATGTAACCGCAAAATTAAAATAAAAAAACAAATTGTTTATTAGTTAGGGTCAACATCTATAATCCAATATATGTTTTTCATATCTGGTTTACTAAAAAAATTATAAATTGTTGAATACAATTTGTCTCTATGGCTTAAATTATTAAATATTGGTTTAAGTTTTAACCATATATCAATTAAATAATAATTTTTTATTTTTGAAACAACTGGCGATTGAGGTCCTAACACTATTAAATTCCTTTCTTTCTTTAAATCATTAGCAAGTAAATTTGAAATTTTATTCAATAACGTTAAATTTTTATGTCTTATCTGAATTTTAATAAGCCTTACGAAAGGTGGGTAATTAAATTGCTTTCTTTCTTTAAGCTGCCATTCTACAAACCGTTTATAGTCATAATTGCTAAGATATTTTAATACTGGGTGATTTAGTTGTGAGCTTTGTATAATAACTTTTCCTTGTTTTTCTCTTCTACCTGCTCTACCTGCAACTTGCGCAAACAACTGAAAACTTCGCTCATCTGTACGAAAATCGGGATAATTGAGCATAGAATCAGCATCAACAATCCCTATAAGTTCAACATGTTCGAAATCGAGACCTTTTGTTACCATTTGTGTTCCAACAAGAATATTTATTTCGTTGTTCTCTATCTGTTCGAGCAAATTATCTAATTTATTTTGAGTTTGAGTTGTATCTAAATCCATTCTTGCAATTTTTGCATCTGGTATTAACAACGATAAGTCTTCTTCTATTCGCTCTGTTCCTATTCCTCTTACTTTCAATTCGGGCATTCCGCAATCGAGACAACTCGCAGGAACAGATATTGAATAACCGCAATAATGACATATCAATTTCTGAAACGATTTGTGATAAGTTAATTTAACATCGCATTGATTACAAGCAGGTATCCAACCACAACTATCGCACTCGATGTAAGGCGAATAACCTCTTCTGTTTTGAAAAATTATAGTTTGTTTCTTTTGTTTATAATTTATTTTTAGCTGTTCAATAAAAGCATATGAATAATAGTCTAAGTGAACACGTTTCTTTTGTCGCTCCTCACGCAAATTAATATATTGAATTTGAGATAGTTTTATGTCACAATATCTAGTAGTAAGTTCTGCTAAAGCATATTTCCCAATTAAAGCATTATAATAACTTTCGATAGATGGCGTGGCAGAACCGAGCAATACTTTTGCTTTGAAAAATCCTGCCAACACAATAGCTACATCTCTTGCGTGAAACAAAGGTTTAGTTTGATTTTGTTTATAAGTAGTTTCGTGTTCTTCGTCAATAATTATAAGACCTAAATTTGTAAATGGTAAAAATAAAGCCGACCTAACACCCACTACAACTCTTGCTTTTTCTGTATTATTTAACAAGTTTAAATATAATTCGGTGCGTTCATTTTCGCTAAATTTGCTATGAAAAACTACGATTTTCTCGCCTAATGCTAATTTTAAACGCTTTACGATTTGTGAGGTAAGTGCTATTTCGGGCATTAAGTATAAAACTTGTCTGTCTTGCTTAAGCATTTCTTCAATTATCTTGATGTAAATTTCCGTTTTACCACTGGATGTAACACCGTGAAAAAGCACTACCTGTTT
>JBBIKO010000127.1:0-6196 GCA_037445415.1 Bacteroidota bacterium | reverse complement strand
AATTAGCAGATAAATACATAGAATTAATAATAGCTGAATCGAAGCTATTTGCAGATTATCATAATAAATTTAAAAGAATTATTCCTATAAAGAAAGTTGTAACCTTATATTCATCAGACAAAATGTTTAAAAAAGAACTACTAAAACAGCTAAAAAACTGTCCCAATCAAAACGAATAGTGTTTTAAAATTATTAAATTAAATCCTAATAATAGCAAAGTTTTGTATTTATTATTTATGAATAAAAATATTAATACTCCCAGATGTCATGTTCAAATTTAAATATAAAATCTTTTATCCTATCTGATTCTAAAAGTGCGTCTAATCCATGTTTATAATTCCATACAAACCTATTATCATATACATTTGTTTCTTGATAAATAAAACTACTAAAACGACGCTTAAAAAATATGTCATCAAATGTTCTTCTTTCAGAATCATTATATGGATTAAAAACTTCGTGATTTGCTAATAATGGCCTAATTGCAGGAAAATAAACCCATGCTACTTGTTTCATTTGTAATTCTATTTCTTCCGAGTCTTCTTTTATGTCTTCACCTATTGCAGCTTCTTTAGCAAACATTCTTATTGGACAAAAACCAATTATTCTTACTTCGAGCATTGAGCGTTGTTTATCAAAATACCAATACTCTTTCATCATATATCTAGTAACTTCGGATGTTTTTCTTTCTCTTGGAACTACTTTTAATTCCAGTGCTCCCGTTTCTGGGTTTTCAACTTGAACAGAATCAATACCTCCTCCAAGAGCAGTATTTAGTTGAACCATGGTTATAGGAGTTGTAAATTCATCATCAATATCACTATAAACAATTAAACCTTCATTTTCTACACCAAAAATAATTAAATCAATCAAGCTAAACCTATCATCCATTTTTCTTGTGGGGAAATACAAAGGATGATTAATTTTTTCTCTAAGATCTAACATTCTCCAAAGTTTTTTCCCCCACATCATATCTGCTTCACGCAAATGATGATATGGAACAGGCTTACGAGCAGGGACATGCTCTTTAACATAAATTCCATCTAAAACCTCACTTTGTTTTTGTTGTGAAAAAGCAACAAAGCATATTATTATTGAAGCGGAAAGAAGCAATAACTTTTTCATAATATTAAATTTTTATTTTTAAACATTTATTATTACAAATAACGTAATAATAATATATTATATTATGTATAAAACAAATCATTATTCGAGTTTAAACGCAATAGTACCCAAACTTCTAACAGATCCATCTGGTCCTGCTGCTTTTACACCCTCAATATAAACTTTTTTACCTCTTTGAACTTGATTAATTAAAGCTATTTGGTCTGGTGAAAAGCGGTTCCCTCTAACAGGAACATCTTTAACAAATCCACCAATGGTTGCCGAAACAATAAATTCTGTAACATTAAATTTTAAATCAAAATCAAACCCCTCAAGTGTTGCTTGTACACCTGCTTGAGCAAGAAGTACACCTTTTGATATAGAGCCACCTATCTTCCCAGCAATTGTAGGAACAGGGTCGGGTATTCTTTTTACTCGGAATTCCTTACTTCCCATGCTACGAGTTTGTCCTTTATCGTCTTTAACAGAAACTGAAATATTTGTTTTACCGGGAGTAGTAACTTTTGCAGCCCATGCTCCTTTTCCAGATCTATATATAGAGCCACCTGATAAACTAGCAGAAATTTGGTCATCACGAAAACCAGGTACTGATATTTCTATTGGATTTTCAACTCCAATGTATAATACATTCATTTTAGTAGGAGACACAACTGCCATAGGCGGTGCTACAGTATATTCTATACTGTATTTTCCACCTGACTTAACAGGGACCTCTTTATAAATGCCTGTTGAAGGATTAAAAACTTTAATAACAGCAGCATATTGTCTCGTACCAACTCCTGCTCCTTCTACAACATATCTTGCTACTCCTCTATCCATTTTAAGATTTTTTATATTGCCTAGTAACTTGTTATTCACAGAATCGTAAGCATCACCAATTAAAACCTGCGACATAGTATCTGTAGAACTAAATGCTGCAATAAATAATTCGGCTTCATATTTATCACCAGAAATAAGGTAGTTGCTCCTAGGTATTACTCTTGGTGCTACTGTATCGAATTTAAAATCTGTAGCACCTATAGCACTTAGCAAGTTTTGAATTACAGTTGCCTCAGCATTTTTAACTTGGTTTTGTAACTGCGATAAAACTGTAATTGTCGCAATAGCTGGTATTTCAGCAAATTTTTCTGTTTCCCAATATTTTTCGTCTGGATAATCGGGACGTGGATTAGGGTTATTATCGGTATTAATACCTAAATTACCTAAGTTTTTTATCAGCTTTTCTTTGTCGGGAAGAACTATTTTTTTGTCATTAAACAATTCAAAAAGTTTTTTCTTGTATTCAATAAGTTTTTCTTTTATTTTTCTTGCTTCTCCTTTTGAACCATCTACACTCTCACCAAGCATATAATGATGTGGCACATCTCTTTGATCTTTCGCTTCAAACAATAATAAGTCTTCAGCAGCTTTTTGAGCTTCTTCTTTCGTTTTGCCGTCGCATCCCATTATTAATTCAATCTTTTTTTCTTGTATAAACTTAAACATCTCTTCAGAATATTCTTTCACTTTCATTGCCGCTTCATAATACGGGGCTACTTTAATTGGGTCATTTTGTTTTGCAACAGCAAAAGCATCGTATGTAAAGCCATTACGTAGTGTAAAGTTGGCATTTGTTTTTTGTAAGCCATCATTTACTATGGCGAAAGCATTTAATATATCTTTAGAAACGTTTAATGCAAGCAAACAAGTTAAAAACAAATACATCATCCCTATCATCTTCTGACGCGGGGTTTCCGGACAATTGGTTGCACCCATATTATTTTCCTTTTATAATTTAAGTTTGTCTAAATTTTACTTGAAATTTTGCATTATTTATTAACATTAAAATTCATAGCTGCAAGCATGTTACCATAAATTGTATTCATAGCAGCTAAATTTTGTCCGAGTTTTGATATTTCTTCTCTATACTTCTTCACATCATCAACAGAATCTTTCATATTTTGCATTATGCTATCCATTCCTGCAAATAATTTTTTAGAGTTTTCTAAATATTCATTTGAACCTTGTAATTGAAGTTCGTAAATAGCATTCAAAGCAGTTAAATTTTTAGCCATTATTTGTAATTGTTCAGTATAATTTTTTGCGTTATTACGCGATACTTCTGCTTCGTTATTAACTATCTGGGTAAGTTGATTATAAGCTTGAGCTAAAGAATTTCCTGAATTATTAACCTGCTCTATTACTTGGTTAGTTGTGCTACCAATTTTTTCAGTAAAGTTAATTCCGGAATTTTTTACATGTTCAACAAATTGGGTTAATGATGAGTCAACTAATTGTGCTTTACTTTCGTAAGTATTAGACAAATGATTTACGGATTTAGTTAATTTATCAGAAACTTCCAATGTTGAAGAATTTATTACTTGACCTGAATTCCTAAGTATTTCGGTAAATTCAGATACTTTTGATGATGCTTTTTCAAAACTTGCAATATAATTATTTGTAGCAATAGTAGCTTGACTAACATCTGCAAGCTTTTCAGTTGTTTGGTTTAAATTTTTAAGACCGCTACCTAATTTTTCAAACAAATCAGGTGTAATTTGTGCATTATTTATCAGATCATCAAATTTTTCAAGTGCTGATTTTTTTGAAAATCCTGATTTTTTTAATTCTTCATCCTCTATCTCATCATGAATGCCAGAAAGTTCTGGATAAACTAAACTCCAATCCCACTCTTTGTGTAGTGGTTCAAATGCTGAGGTAAAGAAAATAAATGCTTCTGTCGTAAGTCCTACAACAAGCATAATTCCTGCTCCCGGCCAGTGCATAATTTTAAACATAGCACCAATTAATACTATGGCTGCACCTATGCCGTAAACTTTTGACATGAAACTTTTCCATCCATGTGATTGAACAAATTCTGAAAAACCCATATTACCTAATTTTTAAGTTGTTAAATTAAACATTATTTAAATCTTATTAACTAATAAACTTGAGAACCTTCGTTTGCATCACGGAAATCACGACCTAAATACGAACGTACACAACGAAAGCCAATGTATGACTTTGCAGAGTCTTGGTATTCGTAAGTACGTGAACCACATTGCATAAACCATGAAATATCTTTCCATGATCCTCCACGTATTACTTTTCTTTTACGAACGGGATAGTCATCTGGTAATGCTTCGTACATATAATCTGGATTCAAATCATCTGTATAACTATATGCAGCTTCTTCAAATGCATTACCTGTCCATTCGCTAACGTTTCCTCCCATATCATATAAACCATATTCATTAGGATCGAAGTGAGCTACAACTAGCATATAGATACCTCCATCAGGTGTATATGATCCTCTCATGGGTTTAAAGTTAGCAACATAACAGCCTTTATAGTTTGTAGTATAATAACCTCCCCAAGGATACATATTGCCTCTTAATCCACCTCTTGCTGCATATTCCCATTCCGATTCTGTTGGTAAACGATATTCTTGAACAAAAGGTTCGCCCATTGATTCTAAATAATAACTATTTAGAAGTTCAGTTCTCCAAACACAAAATGCGCGAGCTTGCCTCCATGATACGCCAACTACTGGATAATTATCGTATGCAGGATGCCAAAAATAAGCTCTTGCCATAGGTTCGTTGTAAGAATAAGTAAAATTGCTCATCCAACATAACGTATCAGGATAAACGTTTACTACATCTTTAATAATATACGAAGAACGGTCTTTTACTGGAATTCTTTGACCTTTTGTAGGACTTTTATAATTAAAATCTGTTACTTCTCCATCGTATTTGTTTTCGTCAAAATTCCATGCTCTTCGAGTTTCTTTATTAAATTCGTATTTTTTAGATGCTTGTTTTAAATCTATCCTATAATATTCAAAATTAAGTTTTCTTACATCAATTTCTTTGCGACGATAGAAACGCTCTTGTTCAGGTAAAAACATTTCATTTAATATTTCTCTTTGTTCTTGCTCGTTCCATCTAATTTTTTCTTCCCAGTTAATAAATGGTGGATTAACATCTTCGCCGTATTCATTTTGAGTAATCAGATATTGTTCTAATTGTGCACCCAGTAACTTATAAGCAATAGAGTCAATAACCCAATATACAAATTGACGATACTCATTGTTAGTGATTTCTGTTTCATCCATCCAAAACGGTGCTACTGTTACTGTTTTTGTTTCAGCTGTCATTGCCCAAGGCACATCTTGGTCATCTGGTCCCATGTTGTAAGAACCTGCTGGTATAAAAACCATTCCATAAGGCTGAGGTTCAAACCATGTTTCTCGGTTTAAAACTCCTACTAGTTCTCCGTTCCCTCTTACAGAACAACTGTAGAAGTTAAATAAAGAAACAATTAACAACAATCCTAATATTAGGATTCTCATATTTTGAATATTTAATGTTGTTCTTTTCATAATCATAAGTTTTAAAATTACAAGAATCTAACGCTTCCGTATTTACCACGTCCAGTAGATTTTGTAATTGTGAAACAATATTTTGCATAAAATTCTAATGAACCTTTTTCGTAAGTTCTAAGTTTTGAAACAGTTAGATCATAAGCGATCCCAAAAGTTATATTCGATTGAGTAGTAAAGCCGATCATTGCAACAAAGGCATCGCCGAAACGATACGATAATCCTCCTCTAAATTGTCTGCGATACTCTACAAGTAAGTTTAAATCATATTGTGCGGTAGAACCATCAAGTTTGATAAAAGCAGAAGGCCACAATCCCCAATTTTTATCAGGCATTTCGATAAAAGAACCTACCGATAAATAATAATGTCTGCGAACATAAGGCAACTTACCACTATCAAATTTTATTTGAGGTTGTGTTAAATGCGTTGTGCTAAGTCCTCCGTATATTTTATCATCTTTTGAACGGTAAAATATTCCTATATTTGCATCGAATACAAGTTTCGATTCTGAGTGTGGTATAGCGGGGTCAGCATAAGGATTTTGTTGTATCCCTTGCAATTTGTCAGGAGTAATCCATGCTCCATCTAATGATTTGTTAATTATTCCAAGTCCTAATCCAATTCCTAAATTTCCTTCTGCAACTTGTAAATGATATGCGTAGTTAAGATTGAAATAAGTATTTTTTTCAAATCCAATATTATCGCTA
>JBBIKO010000126.1:0-6262 GCA_037445415.1 Bacteroidota bacterium | reverse complement strand
GAGGGAACAATAATGTAACTTGAATTTTTAAACAATTTTAACTTTTCAAGAATTTTTTGTTCAATGCTATTAAAATTTTCCTGATGTGCTTTTCCAATATTAGTAAAAATACCAATATTTGGATGTATAATACTTTCAAGCTTTTCCATTTCAGCAGGCTGCGATATTCCCGCTTCTATAATTGCAAGATTATGCCGTGCTTCCATTTGCAATACAGAAAGCGGAACACCTATCTGGCTGTTATAGCTTTTTGGACTTCTTATTATGTTAAAATGTTCGTTTAATAAATCATATAACCACTCTTTAACAATACTTTTACCATAACTGCCTGTAATACCGATAACATTAAAGCTAAACCTTTTACGATGAAAAGCCGCTATTTGCTGCAAGGCATGAATACTACTATTGACATAAATATACGACGCATCTGAATGATAATCTTCAAGTTTACGTTCTATAATAAATGCTCTAACTCCTGAGTGATATAGTTCTTCAATGAAATTGTGTCCATCATTACGTGTGCCTTTTATTGCTACAAATAAAGTGTTTTTAGCATGTGGCAATATTAGCAAACGACTGTTGAAAATTATGTTATGAATGTTGAAATTAATATTAGAGCCATATAAAGTTCCATTGCATATATGTAAAATATCCAACGTGTTAAAATTCATTATTTAATTTTTATAATTTTGTTATAGCATTCACGACATAAAGGTTCGTACTCATTTGTCTCGCCAAGTAAAACCAATTTTTCGCTTTGTACTTTTCTATGAGAATATTGTGCTAAACTTCCACAACTCATACAAATTGCATGAACTTTCGTAACATATTCTGCAATAGCCATTAAATAAGGCATATGTCCAAATGGTTTACCCATAAAATCCATGTCTAAGCCTGCAACAATAACACGAATTCCTCTATTTGCAAGTTGATTACATACTTCTACAAGAGTGTTATCGAAAAATTGTGCTTCGTCTATTCCCACAACATCTACATCGTCGTTTACATAAAGTAATATATTTAGAGCTGAATCTACAGGCGTTGATAATATAGCATTCTCATCATGAGAAACTACGTCCGCTTCAGAATATCTCACATCAATTTTTGGTTTAAATATTTCGATTTTTTGTTTTGCAATACGTGCACGATTTAAACGACGCAATAATTCTTCGGTTTTTCCTGAAAACATTGAACCGCATATAACTTCAATCCAGCCCTTTCGTATATTCTCTGAATTATTTTTTTCAAGAAACATAATATTTCAACTATTTATTTGTAATTTTACAAAGTTAATTCATAATTTTGCTACTGTAAAATATTTTTATATGAATCGTAATATTCAGTGGAACAGTTTTTTAATGAAAGTTGATGAATTGAAAAAAGATGTTGAATACCTTATGAACCAAAACCATAATTTGCAATTAATTGAAATAGATATTATCTTAAATAAACTAAGTTTGATATATGATGATTTAATGTCTTTAAAACTTCAAACTGCATCAAATGAAGAAAACGGTTTCTTTTCAAAAAATTCTTCTTTTATAAATAAAATAATAAAAAAATCCGTTTTTCAGTCCAATGGTGATTTAGAAAACAATGAAAATAAGTCAACAAATTTTTTTGAAAATAATGCAACAATTTCAAATTTTGAAAAATTCGACACAACATTAAATGAAAAAATAGAAAAAAATAACAATTATCAACAAAACGAAGAAAAAAAAATTAATTCTATAGAACAAAAGCCAATAAAAACAATTGCCGAAAGTATAGCACAACCTAAAAAAACTATTGCCGATATAATGGAAGAAATTTATAAAAAGCAAGATGTCACATCCAGTCAACAGTTTAAGAGTATAAAAGATTTAAAACATGCAATAAGTATAAACGATAAAATAATGTTTATTAGAGAACTTTTTAATAACAATGTTGATAACTATAATTATGTGATTGATCAAGTTAATTCTTGCTACAATTTAGATGAAGCATTGGTAATTATTGAAAAAAATGTAAAAACTGATTCAGGAAATCAAGCATTGAATATATTACTCGAATTGATTTACAGAAGATTTATGAATTAGTATTTTTTAAAATGTATAGGCTAAACATTCGTTTAAAAATACTTTTTATTCTCATACTTTTTAATTCTACACTATTTACCATGAATTTGGAAAAACCTCGTTTTAAGTTTTATTACGAAAACAATCACAGCATATATATCGAAAACGGTTACTTTTTTAGAAATTATGTTGGACCACGCTTCTCAGTTAATTACGATGGAATTGTAAAAAATTATCAATACCTGATTTTAACTTTAAGAATTGGTGCAGGTTATTCTTTTGCACAACATAAAGAAATAAACATTCGACAAGAAATTATCTTTCCTATGTCTATTCACATTCAATATACAAGAGTTAATACTCAAGCAGGTGGTTTTAGACGATACAATATACGAAATCCATTCCAGGCATTTTTCCTAAAAACAAACTTCGACTTTGCAATCGGTGGATATAATTATGCTAACAAGCAACAAATAACACCTTTCTTTTTAATTGGACTTCGTCGTCAAAATCCTGAAGGTGGATGGATGTATCGTATAGCATTAGATTTTCATTTAGAGAATATTTTTAATAAAAATACTATTAAAACTTTGTCTTTTGGTCCAATAATAAGTTTTGGTTATACATTCTAATTTTGTAACTTTATATGTTTTTTTTCGTATAAATTTTTATAAAGAAGAATTGAATATGAAAAGTTTAGCTTTTTTTGCTATATTGTCTTTATTAATATTTAAAGATACAAAATCTCAAACTTATACAGTTAGTCATTATATCCCTTGGGGAACATACCATCAAAATATGTGGGGACCAAATGGAAATCCTTTTCATTTAAACATCAATCAGCAATTGTTTAATATAAATCATAACGATACTACTTCTTTTGGTGATATTGAGTATATTTTTGGTTTACCTTTTGGTGCACAGTTCGATTTAGTAACTCACTTGCTATTGGGAAGTACATTTTCAATTTCTGGGTTTCATACAGGATGGATCGACGTTGATTACCCTGTAAGAATAGATTTAACATTTCCATCGCCATACACCTTTTTGCCAGGTGATTGGATAACTATAAATTCTCGATACCATGTTATGAATGGATGGAATTTACATTCGTCTTTCCCACAAAATGGCGTTATGACACTCGATTTAGATTTTGGAATTAGTGTAACTTTAGATGGAACTATTTGTTTTGGTGCATGTGATAATTTTAATATTATAAATGTTGGTGTACCAGATGATAGTATAGCCATAATCCACATTGATTCGCAAAATGGCAATGTAACTTACCCTTGTATGCAAAATGGTCAATTAACATTTTGTCACGATACAATATTACCAATTGTTTTCAACAATGCATGGGGAACTGGCATTTCAGGAGTAATTGGCTTGCCTTATATAGTAACAAACGATTATATTGATTCGACACAACTTTGTCATAAAAAACTTATTGCACAAGGCGACGATCCTTATGCCCATTTTACAATTGATATAATACAATTCTTATGGGCAATGTCAAATATTTTACCACCATCGGCAGGACAACCATTACAAGAATTTTTAGGAATGCTAACCGACACAATAAACATAGGTGGTGGAATAAGCATTTCATATAATTTATTATCTGCATATTTGAATATCTCAAACACACTTCAACAAGATCTTACTTTCAATCCTACAATATGGAATCATTTTACATTACCTACTTCTGTTCAATATTATGTAACCGACCCTAATCAAAATAATATTACAGTTAATCAGGGAACAGCCCAACAAATAAATTTTCAAGCATGCCACGACTTACATATTAAGTATCCATGCTTTGGGTACCCACAATTCCCTATCGGAATTGCTCACTCGCTCGATAATCAATTCACAAATCATACCTGGGACAGTATTGCTTTCTCTTTAACTATTAATGCATTTGAGTTTTGGATTAACTTACCATTTTTATTCAAAAACATTCAAAACGATTCTGTTCAAATTGATTATTTTAAACAAAATCCTGAAATCTGGATTGATACTTTAAAACAATATTTAACTACAATTATAGACAAAAAATTGATAGAAAATCCACAAGACTCAGTAAAACACTTTATGGCTAAAAGGCTAATTAACTCAGATAAATTTACCATAGATTCTGCTTTATTTAACAATATTTTTTCAACAAGAAGTAGTATTCATATTGGTCCATTATTACAATGGAATATACCATTAGGATACATACCAATTACTTGGTTTAACGAAACATGGGAATTAGAAGGTTTTAACGATACTATTTTTCCACCTCAAACATTATTCCCATTACCTGAGATGAGCATTGATTTAACAGGAAAAATGTGTTACGAAGATGTAAGTGGAACTTTAACAGCAACTGTAAATCATGGTCGCCCACCTTACACTTATTCTTGGTCAAATGGTGTCGTTGTTACAGTTCTCGACACATTTAATATTCAAACTGGCTTTGCTCCCGGAACATATTATGTTACCGTAACAGATAACAATGGATGTTCGTTAGTAGCTTCTTATACTATTACCGGAAATAATCCACAAATATTTTATCAATTCGATGTTCAAGATGCATTATGCTATGGGACAGCAACAGGCGGAGTAACGGTTAACGCAAGTGGCGGAACTCCTGGCTTTACATATTTATGGTCTAATGGAGCAACCACACAAAATAATTCGCCAATTTCAGCTGGAACATATGCTGTAACTATCACAGATGCCGTTGGCTGCACCACAGTGGGACAAGTAACAGTTGGACAACCATCGTCTTATGTTTCATTGTCTATTGATAGTATAGTAAAAGTCGAATGTATAGGTGGTACAACAGGAGCAATTTATTTAACAACTATTGGTGGCACACCTGGATATACTTATGTATGGAGTAATAATCAATTTTCCGAAGATATCATAAATGTTCAATCTGGTACTTATACAGTTACAGTTATTGACAACAACGGTTGTACTTTAATTCAATCGTTTGCTGTTCCTCAAGTTCCTCATTGTTGTATGACACCATACGCTGGACCAGATAAAAATGTTTGTGGATATTTTACTCAATTGGAAGCAAGCAATCCATCGCCTGGAAATATAGCACATTGGCAATTTGTCAGTGGTCCTGGTAACGCTATTTTTAATAATCCTTCGTTACGGAATATATACTTTTGTTTGGCATGAAATTAGCCCTGTTTGCGATTCACTAGACACAGTACGAATTAACTTTATTACACAACCATATGCTAATGCTGGTCCTCAATCGGTTCATGTTTGTGGCACTTCTTACGCATTAAATGCTACACATAGCGTAAATGGTTCTACTGGAACATGGACTTTGTTGCCACCACAGCAAGGATATTTCACTCCAAACAATACTACTTATAACGCAACTTTTACAATTACATCCGGATATCAATCTTATTATCTTGTATGGACCGAAAATAATCAAGGGTGTATATCAAATGACACAATCAGATTAGATTTCCATGAAATGCCAATGCCAGATGCTGGACCCGATTTAGCAACATGTGGCAATACAATACAATTAAATGCAAGCTCATCATATCCTGGTTATTGGACCTCATCTAATCCAACAACAACTTACAACCCAAGCAATACAAGCTTAAATCCACTTGTTACTGTCCTTCTTACAAACTATACACAAGTAGAAACATTCATATTTACAGCATATTCTGATTTTTGTACAAATCATGATACAGTTATTGTAACATTTTCATCAATACCGCATGCCGAAGCAGGTCCTACACAGTCGGTTTGCGGTTATTCAACTCAATTAGCAGCCGACACTATTGGAAGTATAGCGTCGTCTGCTTATTGGACAACAAATAATCCCGGCGTTGCAATTATATACTCTGGTAGTGATCCACTTCCATGGAATGCTACTGCTTATGTAATAAATCCTAATGCATTCTTTGCTAATACCGATTATCAAGAAGTTTATTTGTCTTGGTATGTTCAAAGTGGCCCTGGTTGCCAGACTTACGATTCTGTAAAGATAATTTTCCATAAAATACCAGATGCATACGCCGGTCACGATACAACTATATGTGGTAAAAATTATTATTTGAATTCAACACCTAGCTTGCTAAATCCTGTTGGAATGTGGGCTACTTTATCTGGTCCTGGCACAGCTAATTTTGTTAACCCAACACATCCTCAAACAATGGTGTCAGTTACCCAGTATG
>JBBIKO010000125.1:0-6262 GCA_037445415.1 Bacteroidota bacterium | reverse complement strand
CTTTAGGAGAAAATATTTTAAAAGATTCTATTTTTAAGGGGGTTTTGGGACATGGCAGGCCGTAAAAACACTGCAAAGCAGAAAGATCGCTTAGCAGGGGAGAAAGCAGCATTCCTTCCTTGGCCATGGCTGTAGTAAGCCGGAAAATCTCGTTTTCCCTTCCTTGATTAATGCTGATAAAAACAGGTGATGGTTTATACAGAATATTTAAAAATTTTCCCCATTTTGTCTTATTAATTTCTATTTTAACAAAAATGTCTTCATTGTTTTCGGGTAGAGCAATAATCTCGTTAAGCTCGGCATTTTGTTCTTTGATTTTCGCCATTTGTATTTCTAATGGATGAGAGCGGCGTTCTAATATTAAAATTTTTCCAGTATTATGGGTTGCCTTAAAATGAGATTTTAGCGCTAACACGCTCAGAGAATCTGTCACCATCGGGTAGCGCCTATCGATGCTAAAATGGGAACGAAGGAGTATTGCTTTTGGGCCAAATTCGTTTTCGATAAAAGTTTTATTTTTTCGTGAAATGTAAGGAGTATAAGCTCCATAACCTGTCAAAGAAGGCAAAATCATGGATTTAAGTTCATAGGCTTCGGCAAGATTAAAATCTATGTCGTATGAGCTAAGGGGATCTTTTATTTTTGGTAGTGGATAAAGCTCTTTGATCTTTTGAAAGTTCATTTTTTTTGCGTTTTCAAGAGAAGCAGTTCCACCGGATATTAAATTGTAAAACTCTACAGGTTTTTTATATATAACTTTCCATCTGGGATAACCGCCTAAAAACATTCCAATAACAGATACAAGTGATATGACAATAAAAAATATTATCAAGAACCGATTATTTGTTTTGGAATAGGGATACTTGATAATGTACGGCGTTATCATAAGGCACAACATAAAAAAAGTTAGATATGCTGATACAATATGTGCTTTATCCGCGCGTATAAAACCGTGTTGGAAAACAACAAAAAAAGTGACGGCAAGCATGCCTGCCGGGAAAACACTTCGCCATTCTATACGCTCTTTAAGTGTGAGCCAAAAATATATGGTGATTAGGATACTTGCCGTTATGAAAATTATAGCAGAAATACCAGTAAAGCGCGGCCTGTTTAAACTCATGCCGTCTTTAAAGCCAGCTGCAACATCAGTAATATTTATAAAGTAAAAAAGCAGCTGCGACAATTGTTGTCCTGATAGTACCCATAACAAGGCCATAGTAAAAATAAAAATGACCATGACCCAAGGTATTTGTCTGAATCTAAGCAGCTGATCAAGGGAAATAAGTAAAATTGCTAATATGATTAATGGAGAAAAAACACCTTTAACTAAGACAAAGGCAGAGAGAACAATTGTCAGAGGTATCGTTATCGCAAAGGAAAGGGGTCTTTCACTTATGAAATTCCATGAGACAAATAGCATAACTATGATATATGGTAAAAAAAGTGCGGCAGCCCATTCATCCGCTGGTTTTAAAGATGGAAGAATTAATAATACGCCAATCCAAGTGGATGGTAATCTTTCGTAATTTAATAATTTGCGCCAATAAATCCAAAGATAAAATACCACCAAAAAGTACAAGACGATATTGGCAAAAATCATGATACAGTATGTTGATGAATGATAAAAAGGTAGGCCGATAAAACCCAGAGGGCCATAAGTAGAAATAACATCCTTTCCATATTGTAAATATTCACTAATAAAAAGATGCATTGCATATTCGTAATAATTTGTGGCGACATTAGGAAACCATGGTACAAAAAATAGCAAGCCAATAAATATCAAAAGATAATGGCGAAGCTGTTTGAAATTATCGAGAAAGTTCCAATCAGGAATTTTATAAAAAATACATTTATAATTTCTTGATGGCTTAATGCAATTTTTTTTATGATTCTTCATTTCACCGAAGGAGCAAATATCTTACAAGATAAACGATATTTATATTTAAATTGATTTTATTGAGTTTAACAAACTATTTTTTATTGCGTAGAAGTACCACTTTAAATATTTTGGTAGCCACTTCACAAGTCTAAACCTTGATGTTCCTTCTAATCTGTCACGCCAAACACACGGATATTCAGTGACCTTATATCCGCCATAGCAGGCTTTAATAACCAGCTCCATTCCTATTTCAAAGCCACCTGTGCTTTCAATCGCTAACGAATTGATCACTTTTCTTTTGTATAGCTTAAAACTATTTGTCACATCATGAGTCGGAAGACTGACGAGATATTTTAAGGAGAGTCCTGCTAGTTTAGAGAGGGTTCTTTTTATCCAGGGCCCCCCGATTTGCTTTCCGCCCTTCATGTAACGGGAACCGCATACAATATCAAAACCGTTGGCCATCAAATCACACATCTTATCTACAACTGAATAATCATCAGACAAATCAGCCATAGTCACTAATAATAATTCTTCAGTCGTCGCTTTAAAACCTGTTTTTATCGCGGTTAAGACACCCCTTGATTCATTTTTAACAAAAATGATTTCTGCTTTATCCTGATATTTTTTTGCTTCCGGGATTGTATTATCATCGTCAAAATCATAAACAAGGTATATTCTATTCGGTGTTTTAATGTTTTGTTGAATTGCTTCTATCGTATAGCCGATATTTTTTCCTTCGTTAAATACAGGTATTATAAGGGCAAGCTGTTTTGTTATATTGTAATTCATTGTATTGAAATCATCTGTGTTGATTATTATTAATATATATTTTGATGCCGTCTATTTCGGAAACAACGCGATAACAATTTGAAACAAGATCATAAATCTTGGGGTGGTCTTTCAGCGACGACACTCTTCCGTTTTGATATTTAGACACAAAAAAATGAACAAAGGTGTCGGGGCCGGCTGCGTCAATAAATAAAATAGGGCTGGACTTGAAAAGGTCATTTATGAAACGATTAATATATAAAGAATTGTTCTTATGCCGCGAGTCTATTTGCCATTGGCATGTGAAATCTCTTGTTGATGCAATGGTGCCTGTTTCCACATATAGTCTAGGTTTCCATCCCCAAACGACAATTGATTGTCCCGGGCTAGCATATTTTAAAATTTCACGAGATACTGGATGAATATAATTATCTATGTAAAGTTTCCTTGACTTGATATATTTATTAGTTCTAAACATAGAATCAAAAATTTGTATCAAGCATATCATCGTTATTAAAATTAAAAAAGCGGCCGCAAATCTATTTATATTAATAGGTGATTCTCTGCTTTTGAGATACTTATAAAATTCGCCAGCGATAACACCTACTAGAAAACCGCTCGGCATAACGAGTAAAAGAAGGTAATGTCGGAAAGCATTCCCGGGTTGCATAACTGAATAAATTGCTGAAACAAGAAAAAAAAGGCCATAGTAAAAAAATATGTCGAGTTTAAGTTTATTTCTTTTCATTGACGTAGAATAATATTTATTGATTAATAAAGCTGCAAATCCTATTAGGCTAATTATTGTCACAATGAAAAGGATTGATAAATCTTTAGAATTTATTAGCATCTTAAATAAATTTAACATCTTTTCAAAATAGTTACCTTTAATTGTTGCCCAATAAATATTTTGTTCAATATACGATATCCAAAATACATCCTGAATTGAAAACACAAAAACATAAATTGTTATGAAAGAGGTAAATAGGATAGCAGCTAATGTGAATAATAAAAAATTACTTATAAATTTATCTCTTTTGCTAGTGTATAGAAAATGTAAAAAAGCGAGAGAAATAGCAAAAGCGATAGGCACTGCTTGTGGTTTTGCGAAGGGAACAAGTCCCAGGGAAAATCCTAATAATAGAATGAGTATTTTGTTGTTTTTTAAACCGCGTGAATATAATTTACAGAATATTAATAAAGAGACGCTAAGAATGGCTATGGAAACATGCTCGCTACTATAATGAACATAATCGGAACGTATCATAAAAGCTACTGATGCTACTAGGGGCATGAAAGCTAAGCGAACAATAATGCTATCATACAGCTGTCTTAACGCATAATAAGAGCATGTCAGCGAAATCATAATCAGTATTAAACCAACTATACGGACGGCAGCATACTCTATTTTTATTCCCAATAAAGAAAACAAGACAAGTGGATAGTAATTAAGCGGACCGGATGTTGTGCCGTCCACAGAACGCCAGAAAACAGGATCTTTGCAAAGCTTTATCGCGCCAGCGATCATCTGTGATTCATCTGGATTTAATTCGGGCGGCAGTAAGCCAGGCCATCGCGCGGCTGCAACAAAAGCAATTATTGAAATAACAAAAAAAATATCCGACAAAATGAAACGCGGAATTTTTATTTTATGCAATCTATTTGCGAGTAGCGGGGAAAAAGCCAAAAACGTGAATAATAAGCAAAAGAATAATAAAAATAATTTGTAAATATTTTGCAGGTTGTCAACATCAATTAAATTATTTAGGAGAAATAACCTTAGATCAATATTTGTATTTTCCATTATCCTGTTTTTTCTGCCAAGTATTTTTCTAAAATTATTTTATGCGACAAAATATATTTTTGTGATTACTTGCCTGTCATGGCAAGCTTATAGTATTTTTATATTTTATTACATTGCTTCTACAATCTTTTGATATTTACCTTTTCAAAATGAAATGTTTATTAATAATAATCAGCCTACTTTATCTCCCATAACAAAACATTGCTTTCCAAAAAACTTCCAGAGAAAACTAAATCTTAAATATAATTTAAGAAAATATTCCCATTGTGGCATTTTGTTTTTAGTGCTGTATGGTAAAAATCTAGGAATGATAATATTAACAGAAAATCCCGCAAGGCTAATGGCTTCAGCTAAACTTTTATCACTTAAGGGAATGTGGTGATCGAAGAAATCCCAATATTCTTTATAGGCATATCTGATGTTAGGCTGTAACAGCATGATACGGCCGCTTTTCCTTAAAATCCGATGTGCTTCGTTGAGCATATGTAAAAGATCATTTTTGGAAGGCAAATGCTCTAGAAAATTGCTCATAAACACAATGTCCGCCGATTCATTGAAAATAACAGACAGATCCTTTAAAACGATCACATCAGCATTAGCATATGCTGCCGTATCTTTATTTAAATCTACAGCATATTTTTTTTTACAATTTATATTGTTTATAAACCCACAGAAACCTGCGCCTACATCAATTACGCAATAATCTTGTTGAATATACTGCTGAAGAAATGAAGAGCAGAGCACCTTCCAAAGATCATTTTTTTTTGTCTTTCAATATCAGTAAATCTATTTTTATATAATTTATCTGTATTCTTCATAATATGAATTAAAAAGTATTAATTTTACATAACAACAATTATATTCCGCCTATCTCTATTTGTTCCCTTATCCACGGGATTATTTCGTCCAGCGCCGCATCTAAAGATGTCTTTGCTTCGAATCCGAGGATATCTTTTGCTTTTTCTACAGAGGGCACTCTTTTTTGAACATCATATAAAAATGGTCTGTCGCTCACGTAGCGGAATTTTTTGTCCGTGTTTATTTTATTCCAGATAAGTTCGGCAAGGTCCAGCACAGTTGTGGAAACCGGGGTGGAAAGATTAAAATCTTCATTTATTGCCTTTTCATTTTCAATACATAATCTGATGCCGCGCGCTAAATCGCCGCCGTAGGTGTAATGTCGCACCTGGTTTCCCTCACCCAGAATGTGCAAAGGATCCTGACCTTTTAATGTTTTTTGCACAAGATCAGGAACAACATGGCTCATGGCTAATTTTACGTTTCCTGATGAAATATCCTTATCGGACAACGCCCTTTTTTCTCCAACGCCAATACAGTTAAACGGCCTTATTATAGTGTAAGGTAGTTTATATTGTTCCCATGCGCCTTTGGCGAAATATTCGCACGCTAATTTCTGAAATCCGTAAGTAGACAGCGGTGGCGGACAGCGTAATTGTTCCCCTTCCGGCGTGGGATATACTGCTGTGCTTTCAAAGACCATGGATGAAGAAAGCACATTTATTTTTTTTAATAAATTGTTTTTAAAAGCCCAGATAGCGCAATCAAAAGTAGACGCGATAATACGTTCATTTTCCGCGAGTAAATCATAAGCCAATTCATGGAAATAGCTGATGCCGCCAATCATTGCCGCGCCGGCGACGATTTGGTCGCAATCTTTTATAACATTTTTCATTAGTTTTAAGTCTTTAACGTCACCTTCATAAAATTGATAGTTAGGGTGAGTGTCATAACTTTTTATTACTTTTCCATATTTTGAATAATTATCAATGCCTACAACTATGTGGTTG
>JBBIKO010000124.1:0-6279 GCA_037445415.1 Bacteroidota bacterium | reverse complement strand
TAGCAGCATGACCTCCTTTCCCTTTAATTGTAATGTAAATTTCGTCTGTAGATGCCATGTAAGGTCCTGGCTTTAGTCCTACGTATCCTATTGGTAGTTCTGGTGAAACATGTTGAGCAAATACAGAATCGAAATTTAAATTTTGAAAAAATTCATCTTGTAACATGTAAATTGCCCCACCGGGTACTTTTTCTTCGGCAGGTTGAAAAATACCGTAAATAGTACCGTTTAATTGTTGTTTTATTTCGTTTAGTATATTTAATGCGCCTAATAAGCAAGCTGTATGAACATCGTGTCCGCAAGCGTGCATAATACCTTTGTTTTGCGAAGCGTATGGTACGTTATTAGCTTCTTCTATTGATAAAGCATCTATATCGGCACGCAGTGCTACTTTTTTTCCACGAAGACTTCCTTCAATCCATGCAACTATTCCATGTCCACTAATGTTTTTGCGAAAAGGAATCTTCCAATCGTTCAATTTTTTTGCAATAAATGAAGCAGTATTTATTTCTAAAAATGATAACTCGGGAAACTGGTGTAAGTATTCTCTTATTTGGCGAACAAGATTAGATGTTTCTTTAGCTTTATTTTTAAAGTATTCAGCTTTTTTCATTTACCAAAAATTAATTTAAATCCTACAAGTAATAAAAAGATGCCAAAAATTTTTTTTAATGTATCTATAGGCATTTTAATTGCCCATGAAGAGCCAAAATATGCTCCTACAAAAAATGCTAACGCTAATATTCCAGCATATTTGATATTGACCAAACCTTCTTTGTAGTAGTTAATAAAAGCCAGCAAACCTGTTGGTGCAAGCATAAAAGCAACGCTCGTAGCATTAGCTTCTTTTTGGTTAAGACCTAAAAAAAACATTAGTGCTGGTATAACTATTATACCACCACCAACGCCCATCATGCCACCTAAAATACCGGCAGCAAGTCCAACTAGCAGAAGAATAACCCATTCGTACATATTTCAAAGTTTTTAAAAGTCTAGACTTAAAGATAAATAAAAAATCATTGGCAAAATCATATTGTTTTCAATACCCCAAGCCCAGTCGGCTCTAATAAAATATCCAAGTAAGCGGCTTCTTAGCCCAAATCCATAGCCCCAAACTATTGGGTCTCTTTTTTTATCAATAATAATGGTAATAGGTCCTTGATGAATGATTTCTGTATTGTAAGCATTTTGCTTGCTATATGGAGATTTGCCACTCCATGCAGTGCCAGCATCGAGGAATGCTATGATTTGTAAATTTTCGAAGAAGTCGCTATGAATGGGGCGATTCATTAAATATTTTACAATTGGAAGTCTAAGTTCATTGTTTAGTACAATAAAATTATTTCCGTTGCGAATATTTTGTGGAAATCCACGCATATTTGTTGCTATAGCCTGATAAACATAGTTTTGTGTTGGATCTATTCTTATAGATGGATCGAACAATGGAATTTTAGTGCTAAGGTTTATCCAATTATCAACGCTGCCCAAATAATAAATAAGCTTAGCTTTACCGAATGAATTGCTGGCAGCAAGACGACTTGCCCATATAAAAGTTCGATGAATAGGTTGATAATGACGAAGATCTATTCCAGAAATAAATAGTGATTGAAAATTTTTGTTTGTTTGGTGATATGTTTCAAAAAATATTTTTCCACGTGTTCCAAATAAAATATTTAATCCCTTACTTATTGTGTTGTCATATATAAATTCCCCTTTAAATCCAAGCCAAAAACTTATTTCATCGGGATGTATAAGTGTTTGATAATCAGTTGACATATAGGCTGTTCTATCGTAGCGATATTGGCTTGTAAATTTTAAAGCAGTTACTTGATTAAACGGATAACGTAGGATATAAAAAATTTCGTGTGTATGTGTTTTTAATAAAGCAAGGTTGTTAATTTTGTTTAATGCAAGGCGATGGAATACTATTTGTTTGTCGAGTCGTTTTTTTAAGTTTTCGAAACTTAATAAATATTCATTGCTATTGAAATTTCCTGCAAAACGAACTCCACCAGTAATTTTAAAATCTTCAAAAAGGTCGTTTGTGCCTAATTTAAAAAACATATTTAAACCTGGATTGTAATAGAATGGACCACCTGTAAATGTTTGATATGAATTATTTAAAAATCCGAAATCTACTTGAGAAGTAACAGAGTTTGTATAAAATGATGTGTGATAGATCATAGGCTTAAAATTATGCTCAGATTTGTTTTCAGTTGCTTCTTGGTTAAATAATCTTCCTTTCAATTTATTAATTTGAAAATTGAAAATATAATTTTGTATGTCAATTTTATTTGTGTCTATACTTATAATATTTGTTTTAATGGTATCTTCTTGCGATTTAGATTTATAGTTAGCTATAATACTATCTTTATAACTCATTTGTATGTCTTTAATAAATGGAGAAGAAAATGATTGAACTTTGTTATCTTTTTCTAATTCATTTATTGTTGAAAACATTTTACCTTTATAATAAAATAGATTTGTTGTTTTGATATTTCCTACAATATGATGTTCCAGTATATTTCTTGAATAATTAGTAATGGGAATTGTATTTGTAAAATAACGATAATGAGTAGCAGTGTCAATATGGCTAATGAGACTATCGTATTGTGCAATGTACTGATTGTAAAGTCCTTGTTCGTTGCTAAGCATAGCAAATTCATTTTTTCTTAAATAATAGGGTTGTATTTCGTTAGCTAGTGTAGTATTAGTAATTTGTGTTAATGTAGAGTCTTTTGTTCTATAATTGTAAACGAAAACATCGTATGTTTTTATTGTACTATCTTTTTTTAGGTAATTTTCTATTCTGTTTGAAGAAAATAAAATTTTTTGCGATTGGTCTATAAATTGAGGATATCTGTCGTCGGCTAAATCTTTTGTTATTTGTTCGAAAGTATTGGAAGCATTATTAAAAATGAAAATATCGGTATAACCGTTTTTTACGGCTGACATAACTAAGTTAAATCCATTGTGAGAAAATGAAAAATCGAGTACTTTTTGTATATTGAATAATTCTTTTTCGGAAAGTTCTTTAGTTTCTATTTCGTATGTATAAAGAAATATGCTGCCTTTTTTTTCAATAATAAATGCAACTAATTTGTCGGAAGGGTGCCATGCTATTATTGGATACGAATAATCTGTAATTTGTTCTAAACGAACACCATGTTTAAAAATACATTGTTCTTTTTGTGTTTGAATGTTTTTTAAAAAAATTTTAATTCGTCCCATTTGGTTTGTTGAATAGCAAAGCCATTGTTCGTTATTAGATGTTTTTAAGTTGTTAACAACACGGTTGGGTTTTATTTTTTTTGTTATATAAGTTTCTGGCGGTGCCGTTCGTTTTGTTTCATCGTTTTCGTAGTGTTTTTTATAAAAGTCGAGCCATTCATAATTTAAATACTTTATGGGTAACCCGATGGTATATAAAAATCCAGTTTCTACATTTTTAGAAATTCGAGTTAGGTATAAAATATTTGGTATTGTTTGTTTTCCGAATTTTTTTGAAATAAAGTACCACATAGAATGTCCGGCATATATAGCGTCGTAACCAGTAAGTTGGTTAAATTTCTTGTAACGATTTGTAATAATTCCATCGCGAACATAATTATCTATTTCGCTGTTCCATTCTTCGGAAATAAATGAAATTATACCTTTGTAAAACCAGTCGGGTAAATTTAGTAGTGTTGTATTGGTAACTTTCGATTTAAAGTCGCTCCCGTATAGTGTTTGGTCGAGCAGTATTTGAGCAATGGTTGAGCGTATTTGTTTGTCTAATAATGAGTGTTCTCCTTCGAAATAAAGAAAAACCTTATTATCAAATAGTTGAGTTGTGCCGCCAACGTTATATTGTTCGTTTCCTGTAATTAGTCCGATGTTACTTTGTCGAAAGTCGCTTAAATTGTTATAAACAAGAAAGATAATTCGTTTTTGTAAAGTATTTCCAATTTTGACTTCAATTTCGGGAATATATTGATGTGCTTTAATTGAAACATATTCTGCAATTTTACTTCCATTTTCATAAAAATATACGTCGAACATAGGAAAGCGATAATATTGCCATAAAAATGATTTGTATTGAACACGGTTTTTTCCGAAATCGGTTTGTAAGCCATTGTAAAATTGGCTTTTTGCATTAATGAATATTAAAACAAGTATTGTTAATATAAAATGTTTCAACATTGTGTTTATGTTCGCGTAGTAAAGTTAATAACAATTTAATTGAGAAAAAATAATTTTTTAGCTATTTACAAGTTTATACATAAGTTCATTTAATTGCTGAAAATTTATTGGTTTTACAATAAAATGTTTTAAACCTACTTCTTCGCATTTTTTTTGAATGTTGGGTGTAGCATAAGCAGTAAGTGCTATAATAGGGATATCTTTATGTCCTATCTCTTTGCTGTGGTTTTTAATAAATAATGTGGTCTCTATTCCGTCCATTTCGGGCATTTCAATATCCATAAGTATAATATCGAAATGGTGTTTTGTTAAAAGTTGAATAACTTCTTTCCCGTTTTTTGCTATTGAAACATCGTGACCGAATTTTTCAAATGATTTGAGTGCTACTTTGATGTTTAGTTCGTTATCTTCAGCAAGTAATATGTGAAAATTTATTTTTTTGGACTTAATGCTGTTTGAATCTTCTGTTATTATGGGTAAATCTAATGGATTTAATGTTGCAGATCCAATGTTTAGGGGAATTCTAAGATAAAACTCTGTACCAACATTTTCTTGGCTTTTTAACCAAATATTTGCATTGAGCATTTTTGCAAGATGTTTGCTCAATGTTAAACCTAATCCTAATCCTGACGATATGTTGTATATGATGTCTTTATTTAAGGCCATTAAAAGTTGTTTTTGTTTTTCTAGAGGAATACCAGAGCCTGTATCTATTATTTTAAAAACTATAATTATTTTATTTTGTTCTATTTGAATTTCTTCAAATTCGGCTTCAATATGAATTTTACCTTTTTCTGTATATTTTATAGCATTATTTATAAGATTAAATAAAATTTGTCTAATAAAGCTCTCGTCTCCAACAAGATGTCGTGGAATTCTTTCGTCTATATGGTATGTTATTTCAAGTTTTTTATGTTTAAGGATTTGTGAATGCTGTGCTATAACTTGCTGTATTAGCTGATCTGGCTCAAATGATGTTAGCTCTATATTAACACGCTCGGGTTGGGAATAATATATTTGCATAGTTTCTTCTATTAGTGAAATAAGTTGTCGGGTTGCATTTTCAATTGTTCTGCAATAATCTTTTTGTTCCTCGTTTAAGTTGCTTTGCATTAGCAAGGAATTTATGCCCATTATTACATTTATTGGTGTTCTTAATTCGTGGCTTATAGCTGTAATAATATTTGTTTTCGATTCAAATGCTTCTTTTGCTTTTAATGCATATTCATCTTTTTCTTTTATTGTGTTTTGTAATTGTATAGCTGTTTGCTTGTGGCTTATAAGTTCTTTACTTAATTCGGCTGTCCGTTCTTCTATTTTACGTTTTAAGAAGTTTGTAACTCGCTTATCGAGACGAATAATTTGTATTATTGTAGGAAGAAAGAATAATGTTAAAACAATGCCCGACATTATAAGATAAAAAAGTTCTTTTCGTAAATACGATGTAATTTCTTCTATTCTAACATCAGCTCCGATAATATAAAAATTTCCTATTGGACTGTAAGCTGGTACGAGTACAGTACGAAAAGTTCCCCACCTGTTAGTAGTAGTTTCATAAGCTATTTTTTTTTCAATGGGCATTCTCAGCATTTTTTTGGAAGCTTCCTCATAATGTTTAAAATAACGAACGGTTGTTTTATGAGATAATTCTTCTGGAGTTGTTGAACAAGAAGTAAAATATGCTTTGTTATCTTTTATTACTATTGTATAAACGAAGGAGACATCGAACTGTTTGGCATATTTTGTTAGCGACATTATATTTTTCCAGTCTTCTTTTGGTGAAATTGATGTAGAATCTATTGCTCTGTCATGAAAATTTGGTGCTAAAAATTTTAGGACCATTTCTGTCGCTTTTAATAGCTTTTCATCTACTCTTTTATATTGAGCATATTTTTTTTCGTGATAAATAAGAATTAGTAACAGAATAATACCAGTGAAATATATTAGTATAGGAATTGAAAAACGTCTTATTATTGATATGAGTTTTAATTTTTTCAAAGAGATTTAAATTCTTTGTAAAATACAAATATAGCTAAAAGTAGTAAAATAAGTGAACTTGCTAACGAAATTTTTTCTCCTGTGTAATAAAATGATGGC
>JBBIKO010000123.1:0-6282 GCA_037445415.1 Bacteroidota bacterium | reverse complement strand
TCCATTAAATGACCTAATCCTTTGCAAGAAACATCTTTTCTTTTTTCCTGATAATTATAAAGTTGGCTTTTCGGGCGTGCCTGTATCCGATTTGGTTATGCGTATTGGTTATAAAGATAAAAGTTATGAAAAATATTTTTCTGCGCCCTATCACATAGGCAAAAATCTAGAAGAGGCTCCAGAAGAATATATTCGTCGTTCGCCGGTAAGCTATGCACATAAGCTAACTAAACCTGTTTTGATAAATACAAACACTAACGATGACGATGTATATGCTATTGAAGTTAAACAACTTGTTGCTGCTTTAAAAAACGCCGGAAAAGATTTTCAATTTGATTTGTACGAAAATTTACCAGGAGGACATGGTTTTGATAGAATAGATACAAAATTAGCTCGTCAGATTCGGTTTAAAATGTATTCGTTTTTAGCCAAATATTTACATCCATCATTTGAATTTTCTTCATCAGATGAATTGTCGCGAGCGGCATATCCAGGGATGAAATGAACCAATTGAATTTTGACAACTGAAAAACAAATATTACTTTTACTATTATTTAATTACTACTGTTATGAGTGAAACCATTTTAAAGGCACTTATGCGGCTTTTTGCTATCATTGCCGATGTTGATAATGATAGCGAATCAGGTGTTAGCGAAAAAGGAAGGGAAATTGTTGCATCATACCTAAAGCAACAACTGAGTCAAGAACTTGTGGAGCAATACCTATCTTTATTTTTACAATATATTGAAGAAAATCAAGGCAAAAAAGGAAAAAAAAGATTATCTGCTAATAGCGTTAAAGTTCTTGCTATTTGCTCGAAAATAAATGATGAGCTTCGTCAAGAGCAAAAGGTGTTAGTTTTGCTTAAATTATTGGAATTTATAAATTACAACAATATAGCAAACGAATACGAATTCGAATTTGTTAAAACTGTTGCCGATACTTTCAACATTCCGACAAAAGATTATGAAAACTGCAAGGCTTTGATACTTGATAAACCACATACAATACCTTATAAACAAAATCTTTTAATTATTGACGACCAAAAGGAAAATACTATAACTGAATCTAAACATATTTTTAACGAAAACATCAAAGGGCAATTGGTTATACTTTATATAGAAAGCACTAATATGTATGCTTTTGGCTATATTGGCGACGATACTCTTTATTTAAACGGTCAACTACTCTATCCAAAACGTGTTTATATTCTTGTAAAAGGTTCTACTATTAGAGGTCCGAAATTGCCACCAATTTATTATAGTGATATTGTAGCAACATTTTTAAGTACAAAACAAACGTCAAAAATAACTTTTACTGCAAAAAATGTAACATATAAATTTAGAAATTCAAATAATGGGATACACGACTTTAATTTATCAGAAGAAACTGGGCAACTTATTGGAGTTATGGGAGGAAGTGGTGCTGGAAAATCTACATTGCTCAATATATTAAACGGAAATATAACACCATTAGGTGGCGAAGTTTTACTAAACGGATTTAATGTACACTATGAAAAAGAAAAAATTAAAGGAATTATTGGTTTTGTTCCACAAGACGATCTGCTAATTGAAGAGCTTACTGTTTTTCAGAACCTTTACTACAATGCAAAGCTTTGTTTTGCTAAATTTACAGAAGAACAGCTTGTTGACACTGTTAATAAAGTACTGTTCGATCTTGATTTGTACGAAATACGCCATTTAAAAGTAGGCGGACCACTTAATAAATTCATTAGCGGAGGTCAGCGAAAACGTTTAAATATTGCTCTTGAGCTTATTCGCGAGCCAAACATAATGTTTGTAGATGAGCCAACTTCTGGGCTTTCGTCAATGGACTCTGAAATGGTAATGGATCTATTGAAAGAAATTACACTAAAAGGCAAATTAGTTATTGTAAATATACATCAACCTTCATCAGATATATTCAAGTTATTCGACAAACTTTTAATACTTGACAAAGGAGGATATCCTATTTATTACGGGAACCCTGTTGAATCGGTTATTTATTTTAAAAAAGCAATACAACACGTTAATGCTGACGAAAGCGAATGTCGTTGTTGTGGAAATGTTAATCCAGAACTAGTATTACAAATTATAGAAACTAAAGTTGTTGACGAATATGGAAAATTAACAAGAAATAGAAAATATAGTCCTGCTGAGTGGTTTAAATATTATAAAGAAAGAATAGATGTAAATTTTAAAGAGAAACCTTACGAAAAAAAACTTCCAGAAAACAATTTCGATATTCCATCAAAATGGAAACAATTCAATATATTCTTTGTACGCGATATACTTTCTAAACTTACAAACAAACAATATGTATTACTTAATTTTTTAGAAGCACCTGTTTTAGCAATAATTTTAGGATATTTTACCAAATACATAGCTGGCGATCATTATATTTTTATCGAAAACGAAAATCTTTTTGCTTACATTTTTATGGCTGTGGTTGTAGCGCTTTTCTTAGGTTTAACAGTTAGTGCCGAAGAAATAATTCGCGATAGAAAAATTCTTCAACGCGAAAAGTTTCTTAACCTTAGCCGTTTCAGTTACATAAATTCTAAGGGAATAATAATGTTTTTGCTTTCTTCTATTCAGATGATAAGCTTTGTACTTATTGGAAATTTAATTTTAGGTATAAAAGGTTTAACACTCGAATATTATTGGATATTATTTACTACTGCTTGTTTTGCAAATATGCTTGGTTTGAACATATCGTCAGCTTTAAATTCCGTTGTTACAATTTATATTCTTATACCATTTATCCTTGTTCCCCAGCTTTTACTTAGTGGAGTTATTGTTAAATTCGACAAATTGCATAAAACTTTTGCAAATGTTCGTTTTGTTCCAGTTGCTGGCGATTTAATGACATCGCGTTGGGCTTTCGAAGCCTTAGCTGTTACGCAATTTAAGAAAAATAATTGGGAAAAACACTTTTACGATATTAATTTCAAAAAAAGCTTTTTCGAATTTCAGTTCAATTACAGAATTCCTGAGTTGCTTAATAGGGTTGAATTGTGTGAAAGTCATTTAAATAATCCAATACATCAAAATACTTTGGAAAAGAATTTAATTGTTTTGCATAACGAGCTTTATGAGATTGAAAAAATGTTTGCAAAAAAAACATTTGCTGCGATCGATGAATTGGAAAAAAATAAATTCAATGAACAAACAGCAGAAGAAATTAGAAATTATTTGGAAGAAAAAAGAAAATACTTTGTAAAGCAATATAATAAAGCAACTGCCGAATCTGATAAAAAGTTAAATGAACTTAATAATAAATATTCAAAAGAAGAAATTTTAAAATTAAAAGAAGAGAATTACAATATAGCTTTAGCAGACCTTGTAACAAATAAAAATACTTTTCAAACCATTACAGAACATGATAATAGGTTAATTCAGCTAACAAAGCCCATTTATAAAGAACCCGATTCTAATTACGGAAGAGCTCATTTTTATGCACCATTCAAAAAGATAGCTGGATTAAAAATTGATACTTTCTGGTTTAATACAATTATTGTTTGGCTTACAACAATATTTTTATACACAGCCTTACAATTCGATTTGTTGCGAAAATTTTTATCGAGTAACATTTGGACAAAGTTTAAATTCTTAAAAAAGAATGAAGATTAGTGGTTTTACTTTTGTTCGAAATGCAGGTAAGCTGTATTTTCCTATAAAAGAATCAATAGAAAGCATATTACCTATTGTAGATGAATATATTGTTGCACTTGGAAATTGTGATAGCGATGATAATACAGAACAGCAAATTCTTTCGCTACAGTCGCCAAAAATAAAAATTATTCATCGTCATTGGGACGAAGCATTATATAAAGACGGTAAAATATTTGCTAACGAAACAAATGTTGCTCTCAATTATTGTAAAGGCGATTGGTGTTTTTATTTGCAAGCCGATGAAGTAATTCATGAAAACGATTTAGAACTAATTAAACTTGCTTGCGAGTTTTATTTAACTAATGAAAAAGTTGATGGCTTTACTTTAAACTATTATCACTTTTTTGGCGATTACGAACATTACTTTCCTATTCACGGATGGTGCAGAAGCGAAATCAGGATAATTCGTAATAATAGAGCAATATACTCATATAACGATGCTAACACTTTTAGAAAAGAGAGCAGTAAAAAATTACGAATAATCAAACTACCAGCTTTTGTTTATCATTATGGATATGTACGTCCGCCAAATATAATGAAGCAAAAAAAAATAATACAAGACAATATACATAAAGGTTTTATTGAAAAGCAATTTGCTGAAGATAAATTTAACTATGGCAATATGAAATTGACATATTTATTTAAAGGTAGTCATCCTAAAGTAATGCAAAATCGTATAAACGATATTTATTGGAAAGATGAATTAAAGTTTGAAAATGTTTCGCTCAATAGGCCTAAAATGAAGCACGAAAAAATTAAGTATCGCATATTAACTTTTCTTGAAAACAGAATATTAGGTGGTCGTCAGCTCTTTGGATACAAAAATTGGATTTGTATAGGTAAATTTAATAAGAAAAATTATTAATTTGCTTTTTTTAACAATACAGATATAGGAAAATGATCGCTCACATTTATTTTGTGAGTTTTGTAATTACAAGATATTAATTCGGGCGAATGTAATATATAATCTATTCTAATCCACGGAATATTGCCATTATAGGTACTACCCATATTTCTAAAATCTAATAAATTATAACTGTCATTTAAGTTTTTTGAAATAATTGAATACGTATATGAACACGGAACATCGTTAAAATCGCCACACACAATTACTGGATAAGGGCAATTTTTAATATGTTCGGCTAATATTTTGGCTTGTTCGTTTCTTTTTAAAACTGCAGTAATCAACCTTTTGTAAATAAATTTAGTTTTTTGCAGTTCAATACTATCAGGATTGTTTTCAATTGACGAAATTAAAGCATAATCTTCGTAGCCTAATCTTACGCTTTCGAGGTGTAAATTATATACTCTAATTGTATCATTGTTAATAACAATATCAGAAAAGATTGACAAATTGGAAGTTTCTGAAAATCTAATTACTCCTTTATTAACAATTGGATATTTTGAAACTGTAGCAATCCCGAAATGGTCTTTTTTTCTATTCACTACAGAATAGTATTCGTGAATGTAAGTTGTATTTAAGCCTTTTAAAATTGGTTCTGTTGTAGGATATTTGCCATCGCTTTGATAATAATATTCCTGAAAGCAAACAATATCGGGATGTTCGTTTATAACAAAATCAATAATTGGCTTATGGTTCTTATGATAACCTTTCCAATTATACAAATCGAACAAACGAACATTGTAAGACATAACTTTTATAGAAAAATTTTCTTCGCAATTATTTGAAACAAATAACGAAGATAGATTTACATAACGATTAAAAACAAATAATGCCCAAATAAAAATAGGAAAAGTTAATATAAATGTAACATAATATTTTCGTAATAGCACTATTATTATAAAAACCAGAAAAGATATAAATAACAATGGAAAAAATAATGATAATAAATAAGGAATGTAAGTAATATTTGCTGGAAAAAATTTAGAAAGTAAAGCAACAATTATTAAAAAAACTATAAAGAAATATACTGATAAAAATAGTGATTTTACAATTCTTCTAAATGTGCTTTTTTTCTGATGTTTTTGATGTAAAATCATTTATTTCCGGCATTAAAAAGTTTTTCTTTTTCTTTATCTGTTAAGCTATTATATCCATATTTGGCAATTTTATCTAATATGGTATCTATTTCTTTTTGAGATTTTGTTTTTTCGTAATTATATTCTTCATCTGTCATATAACGGGCATGTTTCTTTTTTGTTTTACTACTACGCTTCCATTTAATTTTAAAAGATGACATTTTAACACTATTTGTTCGCAACAAAAGTCCGTTTAATGCACCGTAAAAAGCACCACCTAAATGTGCAATATGACCGCCACTATTTTCAGATGCTATGCTTAAAAAATCAATAATAATTGTAAAAATTGCAATGTGTTTTATCTTTACTTGCCCCAAAAACAATAAGTTTAATGTGTAGTTTGGAATGTAAAAAGATATTGCAACAACAATAGCTAACACTGAAGCAGAAGCTCCTAATGCTCGAGATGATGGCAAAACTTCTTGAAATACAGGAAAAATATTAAATGACAGTATATAAAATATTGCACCAAATAAACCACCAATAATGTATGTGTGCAATAATTTTTTTGAACCAAGGTAATCAATAAATATTTTTCCAAACCAATAAAACCATAGCATATTAAACA
>JBBIKO010000122.1:2576-6283 GCA_037445415.1 Bacteroidota bacterium | reverse complement strand
TCAATCTTATTTTGAGTTTTTTTTCCAAACAACTGCTATATGAAACATAAGGGCGAACCTTTATTTTATTAACAAGGATATATGTAGAACTATCTAACTCAATGCTGCAATCTTTAATTAAAACTCTATATTGCATTTTCAATTTATCGAAATCAACTTCTGTAAAAGAGAAAGACGGCTGATAAACTAATATATTATTTATTTCGCCAATTCCATTTAAAACAACTGAATTATTTAATTCGTTATAAAAAATACTAAAATTGGCCGTATCGAAATGTGCTTTTAGTTTAATGTCTGAAAATCCAGGGAAATAGCTATTTGGTTTATAGTGACTAACACATTTTACCTGCATATTAAGCTCTTCAAAATTTATAAAACTAGCAAAATTTAATATTTGCATATTTTTTTTATCAATAATAAAAATAGGTAATTTTAAAATTGACTTTTTTATTTCGGCAAAAGGAATTTTTATTTTCAAAGTCAAATCATTATTTTTTAAATATTTAAGTTCAATATTTTGTATATCTGCTTTTTCGGGCAATAGATTGAAAAATATATTAAAAAATATATTTGCTCTTTTTCTGTAACTTATATAGTTATTTTCGACCGTGTCTGTTTGCACTGACTGTTTTTTTCTAAAAAGCATTTGAAAAGTGTTTAAAGTATCTAATTTTTGAAACTTAATACTTGCATTTTTTAATAATAATTCTTTTACTTTTATTTTTCCAAAAATTGCCAAAAAAGGGTCAACTTGTACACTTATTGTGTCTATTTTACATATAGTATCGTTGAAAATATTTAATAATAAATTTTTAAATGATATTGTGCCTAACCCCTTAAATTCAATCTTATCTGTTGAAATATTTGCAAAGTATTTACTGTTGAAATTATCAATTTTTGATTGAACAGTATATATAATTAATGGATTTTTAATTACAAAAAAAATTATAACTAAAAAAGCTACTGAACCAATAAACAATAATCTAACCTTTTTCCACGCTACACTTGTCATAAATACTTACCTTTTGAGATATAATTAATAATGTAATCTTGGATACCGTCTTCTAATGAAGTAAATTCTTTATTGTAGCCAATACTTTTTAACTTAGTCATTTCGCTCTCTGTAAAATATTGGTATTTATCTCTTATATCTTCTGGTGTATCAATATATTCAATATCTATTTGTAAATTCATTGCCTTAAAAACTGAACAAGCTAAATCTTTAAAAGTACGAGCTTTACCTGTTCCAAGATTGTATATCCCCGAATGTTTCCTATTATTCATTAAAAAGAAAAGTACATCGCATACGTCTTTAACATAAACAAAATCGCGTTTTTGTTCACCGTGTGCAATACCTTCTTTATGCGATTTAAATAGTTGTATTCTCCCTTTTTCTTTAATTTGATTGTAAGCATGAAAAACAACAGATGCCATACGTTTCTTATGATATTCGTTGGGTCCATAAACGTTGAAAAATTTTAGTCCTGCCCAAAAATATGGCTTTTTTTCTTGTTTAATAGCCCATTTGTCAAATTCATATTTTGAGATACCATAAGGATTCAAGGGTTTAAGCTGTTCTAACTCTGATTCATCATCCTTATAGCCTAATTCGCCACTACCATAAGTTGCTGCACTAGATGCATATATCAATGGAATACCATATTCAACGGACAAATGCCAAATATTTTTACTATAATTAACATTTAATTTTTCAAATATATCGTAATTAAATTCAGTTGTATCGGTTCGTGCACCTATATGAAAAATAAATTCAACAAATTTATGGTTTAATTTTAACCATTCAATAAATATATCACGATGAATTTTTATTGAAAAAATTTTATTTTGAAGATTTTTGTTTTTCTGTTCATCAGAAAAATCGTCAATTAAGGCAATATCATAAAATTTTTCACTATTCAGCTTAGAAACTAATGCACTACCTATAAACCCGGCAGCTCCTGTTACAATAATCATAACTAATTTTTTGTAAAGTTACTAAACCGTTACTTATTATCATTGTTGAATAATAAAAATTTGATTCGGCAAAATCAACTTTTAGATATGGAATTTATTATTCAAAAATAAACGAACCAAATTTTACACTTCTGCCATCCTGCCCAAATGTTATGTATCGTTTGTCTATACTTGATACAATTTTTGGTATAATAACAATACGTTCATCCTGTTCTTTAAACAAAGTATATTTTTCGAAACTACCATCAGGAAAAATAGAAACAAGTGTTGCCAAGCCTTTGGGTGTTAAAACGGGATTATTTTTTAATTGTTTAGTTTTAATGGCAACTTTATTATTCAAGTTAGCTTTATTATCATTATATACAATTTTTATTTTATTATAAACTGAAAATGCTTTATACGAATGATAAAATCCTTCATCGTCGGGGCTATACTGATTTTTAGGAATACGAATATTCCAGGCAAGTACACCTTCTTTGTTAACACCATATATAATTAAATCGTTAAAATAATAATGATCAACGTGAATAACTTTTTTTGTTGCAGGGTCAACAATATCATCTCCACGAACATATTCTTGTTCTGCTATAACAGCAAAACCACCATTATCAAAAAATAAAAGGTCTTTCAAAGCATAATTATAATACTGTTCTGGTGTGCTTCCATTTCTTTCTTGTGCACATTCGGCAATAAATTCTTTTGAAAAAACTCTTGTGTATTTTTTAGGATCTATCGTTTCAACCTTTTGTGTACGTGGATTAATTTTCATATAATAAGCACCCGTAAATTCATTTGCAATCTTCACCGTTTTGTTAGCAAAAAAACCAGCAACTATTAAATTTTCTTCTTTATCAAGCCCAAAAATTGCATTAACAGGAACATATTTATCGGCCTTTATATCGAAACTAACAAATTCTTTTCTTTTAGGATTATAAGCTATTATTTTATATTCAAATTTTTCTGTTACAGAAGTATTGCTTGCTGTAGTTTTCTTTTTATCTGAAATTAAACATTTAGTCAAAAAATATAAATAACCACTTTTGCCAACAGAATACTGGATAATATCAAATGTACGGCCTAATAGTGGAAAATTTAGTGAATAATTGGCTTCATCAACTAAATCGGAATTAATAATCTTAACATTTATAGCTTCGTTATTATATGATGCAAATGTACTATGATGTACTACAACAATTTTATTATTTATAAGATTTATTTTAAAACCGTCTTTTGGGGCATTTGTTAATGGAATGCTACCTATATCTTTGGGTTTGTTTTTCAATGTTCCATCTGTGTTTAGGTATTGAATATATAATATTTTCCTACTACTAACATTGGCTTGGGTTAATAAAATAAGTTTTTGGTTTAAATAAAACATATCGGCAAAATGTGTTTGAATCCCGTTTACACTTGGCATAATTATTTGAGTTGTAGATTCAATTGTATTAGTAGTTGATGATACATAATCGATGTATGTATAATCGGTGAGAATTTCATTAACACTATTTGATTTTAACAAGTAATAACCATCTTTATCATAACCTAAAAATTTATGATACCACATATTTTTCTCGAGAGTAAAACTATTTCCCCAGTCTAATTCAACTGATTGAGAATATAACAAAACATTAACAAAAACAATTAAACTTACTGAAATGATAATTTGTTTCATAAATTAAATAATTTTTCCTTTATGCTACAAAGATATATTTTTACAAACAAATTTCCTATTT
>JBBIKO010000122.1:0-2566 GCA_037445415.1 Bacteroidota bacterium | reverse complement strand
ACACAAATTTTTATTGAAAGCTGTCCGCAAGCTGCATCTATGTCGTGTCCCCTACTTTCTCTTATTTTAACATTTATATTTTTGCTTTTTAAATAATTATAAAATCGTAAAATATTTGTTTCATCGGAACATTTAAAATGAACACCATCTACATTATTATAAGAAATTAAATTTACTTTCGATTTTAATTTACTACATATTTTTAACAACTCCTTAGCATCTTTCAATGTATCGTTAAATTGATGCAGCATAAGATATTCGAAAGTTATTTCTTTTTTTGTTTTTTTTACATATTTTTTTAACGATGATATTAAATCATCTAATACATATTTTTTTGAAATCGGAATTATTTGTTCTCTGTTACTTTGTATAGGACTATGCAATGAAACAGCAAGTTTTACTTTTATATTCTCGTCTGAAAATCGTTCAATAACATCGGGTATCCCTACTGTTGATAAGGTTATACGATTTGCAGACCAGTTCATTGTTTCAGGCGAAGTAATAATTTGCAAAGCATTTATAGTGTTTTCATAATTTAAAAAAGGTTCGCCCATACCCATTATTACAATGTTTGTAAGTTTTTGATTGAATTGCTCCTCTGAAATTTTGTTTAATAAAATTACTTGGTCAATTATTTCGCCAACATTCAAATTTCTTTTAAAGCCCATTTGACCAGTAGCACAAAAAGAGCATTTTACTGGGCATCCAACTTGAGTTGAAATACAAGCTGTAACTCTATTTGAAGAAGGTATAACAACTCCTTCAACTATAAATTTGTCGTATAATTCAAATGCTACTTTTTGAGTTTTATCTATCGAAACTTGAATATTTTTTATTTGAATTATATCCAATATAAAATTTTCTTCTAACTGTTTAATTAAATTTTTAGGTAAATTTTTTATTTCATCAAATTGTCGAATATTTTTATTCCAGAGCCAGTAATAAATTTGTTTAGCTCTATATGATGAATGATTAAATTGATTAAGCCATGTTGAAAGTTCTTTAAGTGTTAAATTCCTTATAATTGGCTTGTTCATATATTTTATCTGAGATAACCTCCTACTACACAGTGCTTTTTAAAGGATTTTGTTTGGCCATTAAGATTAAATATTTCAACATAAACAACGTAAATTCCTATTTCGGCTTTCATATTAGCGTCGTTTAAACCATCCCAAACAAAATAACCATTTGTACTACAAAGCTCATTTCTTACAAGTTTGCGTATTAAACGACCTTTTGAATCGAAAATTTGAACATTTGCTATGTAACCAGGTTCAGCGAATTTGTAATATATGTACAACAAATCGTTATAGCCATCTAAATCGGGGCTAAAAACCTCAGGTTCTACTGTAATTTCTCCTTCAAAATCTTTAAATTGTGAATATTGCGAATTTTTGTATGTCGGTGTCCCAAAACCAACATTTTGGGCCGCCGAATGCCACGACTTAGAATCTTGAGTTGACAAACCAGGGTATATTTTTTCTAATGCAACACCTTTAAAAGAGTTTAATAACTGAAAATGCATACTTTCGTTGAAAATAAAATCGTCTATTATTTGATGAGAATTGTTTATAAATGTGAGTCTATCACCAGTTGATTTTAGGGCAGGAAAATCTGGCATTTCAACTACTCTTTTAGGGTATGGTGTATAATAAAATTTCATTACATTTTTTAAAGATTTTGTTATTAACACATAATCATTTGGAAACAAATAGAATCCTTCGTTGGTTATGTTTTTTACTTTCGAAATTGTTTGGTATGAATCTAAATCTAATATTGCCAGCTTTAAATCTTTTAAATTAAATATTTTTGAAGTTTTGTTATACAATTCTACATAATCATTTCCACCAGTTGGTTCGTAAAATAATACTTCGTTTATAACTATGTCGCCTGGTTGTATAGTATCGCCAATACCAAATTGAGCAGATAAAATTGTTTGAGTAACATTTCCAGCACAATCTTTAACACCTGCTGAAACACTTAAAGTATAGATTGTATCTTTAACAAAATTGGCTCCGTTAAAAATTAATATAATTTTTTTTCTGCTTAAATCGGTAAATGCTACGTTTATTGGATTGCCTATTCCGTTACTAACAGTAAAATTTTGTGGAGATAATATATCGTCCATAATAATCTCGCTAAAAGTAACAATTAAAGAATCGTTATTCATCAGAATTGCTCTTATAATATCAGGTATAACATTATCAGGATTTTGTGCTTTAACTGAATTAACCGAGCCAGGTGTTCCTCCTTTTGGGTCTACCGAAGCTCTCCAGTTATTTTCTTCGCTACAAGGGTTATTTACATCAATCATTTCTATACTCCATCCACCATCGTCTTTACTTGTATTGTTATACCATTTATTTGTATAGTTAACAATATGAATTATTTTATTGTCTTTAAATTTTAAAACTAATTCTGCACCAGAATTTGTTAAAACAGAAGTACTAGAAAAAACAGGCAAAACATGTCCAAAATTTTGTAAAGAATTTACTGCTGAAGAATGAGCTAAGATTAAATAATTTCCTGCTTGTAATTTGTAATTAGGTAACAATACAGTTGTGTT
>JBBIKO010000121.1:0-6294 GCA_037445415.1 Bacteroidota bacterium | reverse complement strand
TATTTTAAATTTACCTTCTAATTTTCTTTTACTTTTTTTATCATCCAATATCAAAACGCCAGCAGATACCATTACAAAAGCAAAAAGAGTTCCTATGCTTGTTAAGTCGGTGACTTCTGTTAAATTCATAAATAAAGAAGGAATAGCTACAAAAATTCCGCTAACAATAGTTGCAAAATAAGGTGTTTTGTAACGCTTATGTATTCGAGAGAATGATTTTGGAAGTAAACCATCTCTACTCATAACCATCCATATTCGTGGTTGTCCAACTTGAAAAACCAATAAAACCCCTGCCATAGCAATAACAGCACTTACAGCAATAATTCCAGAGAATTCTGATAATCCAAATTTTTCAAATGCAAAAGCAAGCGGATCGCCAACTCCTAATTCTTTATAATAAACCATTCCTGTTAAAACTAAACTTATCAGTACATATAAAATAGTTGTAATAATTAAAGCCAATATCATACCACGTGGCAAGTCTCTTTGCGGATTTTTGCACTCTTCGGCTGTTGTACTTATGGCATCGAAGCCTATATAAGCAAAAAACACACCCGATACACCTTTCATTACACCTGTAAATCCTTCAGGAGCAAAAGGGGACCAATTTGATGGGTTTACATAAAACGCTCCTACAGACACAACCATAAGTAAAATAATAAGTTTTAATATTACCATCAGATCACCTGCAACTTTTGATTCCTGAATGCCAATAAAAACTAAAATAGTAATTAAAACAACAATAGTAAAAGCAGGAATATCAGCTATTATCTTTATACCAAATATTTCAGGAGCATTATAATATGCCCTATAAGCTTCGTGCAGTGAATATGACAATGAACTAAATGAAGTTCCACTATTAACCTGATTTAAAACTTCGTGATATCCTCTTGATGCTGTTAAATAATCAACTGTTAAATATTCGGGAATATTTATTTGTAATCCTCTTAATAAAGCAGAAAAATAATCGCTCCATGAAATAGCAACAGCTATGTTGCCAACAGCATATTCCATTATCAAACTCCAACCAATAATCCAAGCTATTAGCTCACCAAAACTAACATAAGCATAAGTGTACGCACTTCCACTAATTGGAATTGATGAAGCAAAACGGGCATAACACAGTGCAGAAAAACTACAAGCAATAGCTGTAAACACGAATAATAATGAAACTGCAGGTCCTCCATGTGCTGCTGCCGTTCCTATTGTACTAAAAATACCAGCACCTATAATAGCAGCTATAGCTAACGAGGTTAAATCGAATAAACCTAAAGACTTTTTTAACTTTGGCTTTCCCGATTCATCTGTTTCTTGTAACGCCTGCTGAATAGTCTTTGTGCGAAATAAAATGTTTTTCATAAACATTATTCTTTAGGCAATTCATCTGCTTCTTCTATTTGAGCGTTATTTAAATGATATTCCTGCATTCTATTAACAAATTTTTTCACAGCAGATGAAGATGCTAAAAAATATGAATAAGGCGACTGACCTTTTTCAACATCAATCTTCCTTTGTTCTGGTTTTAAAGTTTTTACAACATTGTTAAAATCTTCGTTGCTTGATAATACTTGCATTAAATTATTGCCGTATGAGAAGAAATACCATAAGTTATCGCTTAGTTGCAAATAAAGGTTAAATTTATCGCCACTTCGTTTCTTTACAATTTCCATATATCCAGTAGCCAATCTATTAACATATTCTTTTCCAACCATACCAACTCCAATTAAAGTATCGGAGATATAAGACCTTGTTTTTTGATTCCAAACAAATTTTAAATCTGTTAACATTAATGTGTGTTCTAACTCTTTGGGCATTTTTTTAAATTTGCCTAAACTATATTCACTTATTAACTCGTTGGCTTTACTTTCGCCAACCAATTCAAATAATCCTTTTACAAAAACATTCCTTGTTAAATCTATTGGTTCAAGACCACCGATATTTGTAATATCTTTTGTAAATATATCCATACATTTACCTTCAATAAAGAAGTTTATTCCCATTAGAAGATCTAAATATACATCGCCTTTTATTAAATCTGAATTAACATTACCAACAGTAACGAGTTTTACCTGTCCTAAATTTACTCCTAAATCTATTTTCCCTTCACCATACATATTACAAGCCGAACGATGTAAACTCAAATAATCACCTGGCATATTAAATTCTTGAAGTTTTTGCATATTCGAAATTTTGTACTTCCCATCCTTCTTATCGAAAGTTAAATAGCCACTTGATTTAAATACTGCAATGTCGCTATAATTTTTTCTTTTAGTAAGAAAAGCTGGATAAACATGAATAGAATCGTTTGTGATAAAGAACCCAGCATTTATCCGATTGTTGTTAATATCGAAGATAGTATCTCCTATTGGTATATAAATTTCTTTTGGGTTTATTGTTGCTTTAAAATTAACCCAATAACGATTCAAACTTTGACAATCGTGAGATAATTTAGTAGAGCCTTCGAATGTTAAAAATTCTGTATTTGCATGCAGATAAACCTCACCAGTAAAAGCAAAATTTGAACTTAAAGTAAAGTTTTCGGTAATACCAATCTTACCTTTTGCATAAGTTTGGTAAGTAGAATCAACACTTACTACGTCAAATTTTATTACCTGTTTGTTGTTGTTTTCGTCAATATAGTCATAATAACCAGAAGAAGAATAACTTTTTCGTCCATATACATTTGTTGTAGCATTGTATATTGTATGAAAGCGATTAGTATTGTTTGCTATAATTTTTGATTCTTTAAGCGTTTGCATCACTGCATTTTTCTCAATAACAACTTGCCCATCTGAAGGATAAACTGTTGCATCGGCTACTCTTATAAGTTTAACATCGTTTGCAGAAATAATATATTTACGTATATTATATTTAGCACTTGGAGCAACAAAGCTTAATGAATCTTGATTTGGATGTATTGAAATAAATTTTGAACCTTGTAATTGAACATCTTCTGCTTCAGTAGGGCTTAAATTTTCCTTAGATTCGGGCAAATTTGCTAATGCCTTTTGACTTGCACTCATCTCTATCTCTTCTTTATCCATCCACCATGTAAATCTATCCATATAACAGATATACTTATTTTGCGGAAATTCAACAAACGAAGCTTCACCATTACTCATAAATTCTCCTTTTCGTTCTTTAAAATTTACATTAGCCTTTACATTATTTGTTTTAAACGAAAATTCGGCCTGTTCTAAAGTTTTAAGATTAAAATTCGATGTATCGGCATCAACTATATGTTCTTTAAAATTAAATTGATTTGATAAAAGTTGAGCATTTGCAAACTCAAGTTTACCCCACCCCCCTAATCCTTTAGGTTCAATCTTTAACGTTCCCTCGTATGTAGCTTGTTTGTCGTACATTTCGAACGGTTTTGTTGTATTAGTTGCATACATTTCGTCTTTAAAAGGCAACCAATGAATGTATATATTTTTTCCTTCTACTGTTGGGAATTCTATACCTTTAGATTGTTTTTCTACAATAAAATCTTTTGCTGTTGTATTCATCGAATCGGGGTAAAATATAAAATCTTCGGATATAGCCTTTGCTCTTACGAAAGATAACTCACCATTACCTCTTAATCCTTTGTTGCTCAAGAATATTTGATTTTTGTAATTGCCTTTACCCCCATAAGTAGGAAATCCTGAAGCAGGTGTGTTGCGTTTAAACCCTAATGAATAATCAGCTTGAACACTCAAAGTTTCGTCGAATGGTGGAAAAATTCCGGCAGATACGAAATGCCCTTTAAATAATAGATTTTTTCTTGTTAATGTGTTTATGCTGTCAAGTGTGTATGGGTATATTTGAAAATAAAAATTGTCGCGGTTATAAACACCATCAAAAACTGACTTGTAATCGTAATACACATAAGAATCTTTTTTACTGATAAAAATAGGATATTTTGGTATTCTTTTAACACTACTTTTATTATTTGGTTCGTCGAGTAGCAACTCGCCAGTAGCATTTTCTATAACACTTGTCAAGTCTCTTTGAACAATATTGCCATATTTATCAATATCATCTGTTTTAACACGCATCTTTATTGTGTTAATGTCAATTAAAGTCAATTTAAACTGTTCGTAAGAAAAGGAGAAGTTCGAGCCGATAAATAAAAATAGACCTGCTCTTACTTTTCCGTCAAATACAAAATCTCTGTTCTTTTTAATTATTATTTGCTGGTCTTTTGGAAAAATTGCAACATTTTGCGAATCGGATAAGAATATTTCCTGTACTCCTTTCATTTTCAAATTATTATCTAACAAACTCAAAATAGCATTGTAGTCATCCCCAACTACATTCGATTCAAAACTAATAACATCGTAATCTTTTTGTCCGACGCTACATTGAAGATAAAAGAATGTTTTATCTGTAACATAAACATCGCCTTTTTCGAGCGAATAATTTACAAAACCCTTAAAAGCCAAGCCGAGTAAAAGCTGTCTTGTAGATTGTAAACTCATTTTAATATAATTGGCATATTCTTTTTCGTTAAATCGTCTGTTATTAATTTTTTTAGTAAATGCTCTTAATTCTTGTAAAGGGTTTTTTAAATCCATTCCTTGTAATTCGAGATATTTGCTTTGGCTAAAATAATCCATAGAAGAAAACATTGCTTTTTTGTTTGTAGCTTTTGGTATAGGTCGCATTATTATTTGAGGTTCATTTAGCTTCCATGTAAGATATGGATAATCTAATTCAAGCCTATGATAAGTATTGTAATATGGACTTCGCCTCATTCCTTCATTATCTCTAATAAGAAATAGTTCGTTTTTATTTGCATCGTATTTGAATATCAAACCCGGATGATAAATTGAATCTTTTTCAATATAAATTGTAATAGCTGTATTTTGTCCATTTATTTCATCTTCGCGAAATATATAAGAAAGCGATGCTGCAGCTAATTTTAATGTATCTTTGTAATACACTTTAATAATAGCAAGTTCATCAGTAGTTCCCTCACCAATAAAACGATTGCCCTTTAACGAAAAACCGCCATAGTAATCTATATTTGGAAAAATATTTTTGATTTTATGACGTTTTGAATACGAACGAAATTGTGGATAAATAGCTTTCGAAGTATCAACGTCGGCCATAACTTTTTCAGATAATATTCCAAGTAGTGGCTCTGAAAAATATCTTTTGTGAATAAGTATGGTTGAATCTGCTTCGTAGTTGGCTTTTTTCAAGTCAATTTTATATTTTTTAAGTTGTGCATATACTTCATTGGGTTTAAAGCCAGAACGTTCCCAGGTAACTTTGCCGTTATAGCCTTGCCATTCTTGGGTATATACGTTGTAATATCCTTCTGTATTGTAAATTACAGAACTATCATTTTTAGACAAACAAACCAAATTGCATTTTCCTACATTTATAAAAAAATTCTCACCATCGAAAATAAATTTAGCGTCGGCATTGCGTATTTTCCATCTAACAGTAGATGATTTGTATAAAAAATTCTTTTCTTTAAAAGCCAATATATTGTCTAAAAAATTATCAATTGAATTTAGTGTTGCTGTTTTTTTTCGACATAAATAACTTAGGCCTTTTAACCATTCTTCAAAATCAGTTTTTGAATAATTATTTTTAGCAAATTCTATCAAAATCCGTGTAAAAGTTTCGAAATGAGGCATTGGTAAAGCTCGTTTTTGCAACAATTCGTTTGAAACACTAATTACTTTTTCTTTATCGAAATGGCTGAAATAATTACTATTCCATAATGGTAACAATTTTTCATATAATTCTTTGCCAGTCTTTTTGTCTTTAGCTTCTAACATTTCTTTTAATTCAACTATATATTGCTCTGGCTTAGCAGAAAAATTTTTTAACAGCTGTGCATTTGCATTAACAATAATAACAAACGAAAGAAGTAGTAACATCAATCTTTCCATAAACAAAATTTTCATTTTATTAGTACTAAACCATACCAATCGTTTAGATTTAATATTTCCTTTAAGTTAAAACCACATTTAGTAGCTATGTTTTTTAATATTTGAACGTCTTGTTGTAAAAAACCACTAATTATCAACTCTCCCCCATTCACTAACTTATTAAAGTAATTTTGCATTTCGTTAATTAACACATTTCTATTGATATTGACAATTAATAAATCTGCTTCTTCTAATGTTACTGATTCTATAGTTCCTGTATATATTTCTATTTTAGAACAGTTATTATTTTTAATGTTTTCTTTTGTATTAAGAACAGTATTTTCTTCTATATCGAAAGCTATAATTTTATATGCACCCAATTTTTCTGCTAAAATAGAAAGTATTCCTGTGCCACAACCAACAT
>JBBIKO010000120.1:0-6301 GCA_037445415.1 Bacteroidota bacterium | reverse complement strand
TTGAACACCCGTTCCGTCAAATTGTTTACCATCTGTGGTAAACTTGATTTTTGTAGTGGTGTCGGGAACGTTACTAATACATACTAAAATTTTCATATCACTATTATTTTTATTCGTTTAAAATAGCTCTTGATATAACTATTCTTTGAATTTCAGAAGTTCCTTCATATATCTGAGTTAGCTTTGCCTCGCGGAATAATCTTTCTACATGATATTCTTTAACATATCCATATCCACCATGAATTTGAACAGCCTCTGTTGTAACTTCCATTGCAATATCGGCACAGTAACGTTTAGCCATAGCGCTAATTAATCCAAATGGTTGGTGCATATCTTTTAAAGTTGCTGCTTTATATACTAATAATTTTGCAGTTTCTATTTTAACTGCCATATCTGCTAATTTGAATGCAATTGCTTGATGATTAGCTATTTCTGTGCCAAATGCTTTTCTTTCTTTAGCATATTTTAATGCTCTCATATAAGCACCTTCGGCTATTCCAAGGGCTTGAGCGGCTATTCCAATTCGTCCAACTTCAAGACATATCATAGCGAACTTAAAACCAAATCCATCTTCTCCAATTCTATTTTCTTTAGGAACTTTAACATTATTAAACATTACTGAATGAGTATCGCTGCTTCGCATACCCATTTTGTTTTCGTGCGGACCAATTGATATTCCGGGTGTATCTCTTTCAACAATAAAAGCATTTATACCTCTACTTTTCAATTCTGGTTTTGTTTGAGCAATTACCAAATAGTATCCAGCTGTACTTGCACTTGTAATCCAATTTTTTATTCCGTTTAGTAAATAATAATCGCCCATATCTTCAGCAAGTGTTTTCTGATAAGTAGCATCGCTACCTGCTTCGGGCTCAGATAAAAGAAAAGCTCCTATCACTTCGCCACGCGCTAATGGTTTAAGATATTTTTCTTTTTGATATTCGTTTCCAAAATTTTCTATTCCCCAGCATGCTAACGAGTTGTGTACTGATAAAATTACGGTAAGAGAAGCGTCGTGTTTCGATATTTCTTCGAGTACAAGAACGTACGATAACGTATCCATGCCTCCTCCGTCGTATTTTGGGTCACATGTCATTCCAAAAAAACCTAATTCTTTCATTCGCTGAATATGTTTATAAGGGTATTCAGCTTTTTCGTCTCTTTCTATAACATCTAATAGTGCTTCACGCTCTGCTAAATCTCGCGCAGCTTGTTGTATAAGTTTTTGTTCTTCTGTTAATTCAAAATTCATATTTTATATTTTTTTGCAAAAATAATCTTTTACATTTAATATTAAAAAATACTTAACGATATTTATTTATTTATCGTCAATAAAAACATCACAATCTTTTTTGCTATGAATTTTAATGTTAATTAAAAGTGATAGTGTATCAAAATTATAACATTCTTTATGAATTTCTTTAATAAGTTGCAGTGACTCATCAAAAGTACATTCAACAACTGTTTAAAAAGGACAAACTATATATTTATAATTTTTCGAAACAATTAGTTCTATTATTTTGTATATAACCTCGTATGGATGAATATTTTGAGTAGTAGGAAAAACTTGGATTGCAATATTTATTTTATTTGTCGTTAATTCCGTCGAAGAAATGTTTAATTTCTTTTAGGCTTAACTTTTTAACGTTTGTAATTATAAATTTTTCGTGCATTTTAATATTGTACTGCTGGCATGTATGTATTATTTTTTTAAATACGTTTTTCAAATCGGTATTAAAATCGAGCAACAACAAAAGCGTTATGTATGGTAAATTACAATTAAATTCTTCTATTCCCCCTTTATGCGATCCAATAACCGATTGTGTTTCGAGTTCTATTAACTTAATTTGTCCTTCATTTATAGGTAAGTTTATAATTTTAAATACAACAAAGTAACGTAGCAAATTGTTTTCTCCTCCCAAACCTGTAGAGATAATAATTTGATTTTCGTTAAGAAACTCTGATTCGAGCAAAATACGACTTTCTATGTATGCTAATCTTGCCCAATTTTCTAATTCTGAATCGGGATTTTGTAAATATCTTTCTATTATACGGTATGCTTCTGGTTTAGAAATAGATGCTAATTGTACTAATAAAAATTTTTTATTGTGTATAGATACATCTTTATTCAATAACCATTCAGAATTTTTTAGTACAACTTCATAATCTAAGTTTTCTTTAGCTTTTTTCGAACTTTCAAAATATTCAATTTGTGTTTCAAGTGGAATTGAATTAGGTATAATATTTATTTTATCGGGGTGTATTCCGAGAATTTCTTGTATCATCTTTTGGAGTTTACCATTCATTTGTGTAGCTTGATTTTTTTGCAAACCTATTATTTTTTTTTTGATTAGACAAATAAATTCTATTGCTCGCTGTTTAGAATTATACTAATTTCTTTTTCGAGCTCAGAAATAGATAATTGTTCAATTTTTTTTATAATATCTTCGTAATTGTGTAAAAATAAATATTCTTTAATTTTTAAAACAAAAGATTGTTTCGAATAATCGGCAAATTGTGGTAAAAGTTCAATTATTTTTTTATAAATCAATTCACTATATTGAATCAATTCGTAGTTTTTATAATTTGGTCGTTTTAATGCTTCGTAATACAAACTTTCAAGATTTTTAATATAATGTTTAAACCTTATTTTGTTTATTAATGACACATAATTTAAAGTAAGTATTTTACTACTTTCGTAATATTGAATAATATCGGACAAAACTTCTGGTTTCTGATACCATAATGCCATTTTTTTTGGCATTATCATATTATTGAAAAAAACTTGAAATCCATTCCTGTTTGAGTAACGAACAAGTTTTGGAATTTCTTTCCAATTTTGCATCATTGGTGTTATTGCCAAAGTAATTCTTTTATACGAATACATTTTTAGATATTGTAAATTTTCTTCTATTTGTTGTAACTTACTTCCTCGTCTAATTATAGATAGCAATTCCTCATTTACAGCATCGAGCGAAACATTAAAAATAAATTTACCTTTTTTAGAAAGATTTAAAATCTCTTTGTTAATAATTGTACCATTTGTTTGAATCAATATTTCGCAATTTGCGTTGTTTTCTATAATTTTTTCCCAAATTTTAAAATAAATAGGTATTACAAAGGGTTCGCCTCCATAAAATTGTGCTCTTTTAATGTTTTTTAAAAGTAGATTTAGTTGCGATAAAATATAATTTTCATTTTCAGATGTTAAGTTGTATTTATCTGAATGCAAATAGCACATTATGCAGTTTAAATTACATTTATAACTTAGCTCGAAATCAATACTTTGTATAGTTGCTTTTCGGATATTAAATCTTGAATAAGTTGATAAACCTGAATTGTAATAGTTGCCCGCTTCTATTGCTTTTTTACAGATTGAACAATTATCTGAAAATTGATTGTTGTAAAATAACTTTCTTAATTTTTGAGCAACTGGAGAATGCCAAATATTTTCAATATTTTCTTGAAAAATATTTCCAAATATATCTTTACGATTAAAGCAACAAGGTGTAACATTCCCTTTTTCGTCTATGTAAATGTTAACAAATGGAGCTTTACAAAAAGTTTTGTTAAAAAATTTCATCAAAAGAATTTATTATAAATGTATTGTGCTATTTGAACAGCATTTGTAGCAGCACCTTTTCGTAAGTTATCAGAAACAATCCACAAATTTAATCCGTTTTCTACAGATTCATCTCTTCTAATTCTACCAACAAAAACCTCGTTTCTGCCCTGTACCATTTGAGGCGTAGGATATTCGCTATTTAAAGGATTATCGAAAACAACAACACCTTTTTGATTTATCAATAAAGTGTAAACATCCAATAAATCATAAGGTTTTTCAAATTCTACATTAACACTTTCGGAATGACCTCCAATAACAGGTATTCTAACAACTGTTGATGTTATTCTAATTTCCTTATCTTGTAATATTTTCCTTGTTTCGTTAACAAGTTTCATTTCTTCAGTTGTGTAGCCATTTTTTAAAAAAGTTCCTCCGTGAGGGAAGCAATTTAAGTCGATAGAATGAGGATAAATTTTTTCGCATTTTATTCCTTTGCGTTCATTCATTAATTGATTAACAGCCCGCATACCTGTTCCTGTTACAGACTGATAAGTTGAAACTACTATTCTTTTTATCTTATATTTATTATGTAATGGAGCTAAAACTAATACCATTTGAATAGTGGAACAATTCGGATTCGCAATAATTTTTGTGTTACTGTTTATAGTATTGGCATTTATCTCTGGTACAACTAATGGGACATTATGTGACATACGCCATTGCGACGAGTTGTCTATAACAAATGTTCCTTTTTCGGCAAAAAGCGGAGCATATTTTTTTGATATTTCGCTACCAGCCGAAAAGATATTTATATCTAAATGTAAGTTCAATAACTCTTCTATTGATATAACTTTTATAACTTTATTTTTAAAAGTTATTGATTTTCCTAACGATTTTTCGGAAGCACACAAGTATAAATTATTGACTGGAAAATTAAATTCCTCTATTACTTTAAGTATTTCGCAACCTACTAATCCTGTTACCCCAACAATAGCTAAATTAATCATAATGTGCTGTATTTGATACAAATTTATCAATTATTTTTCCTTCTTCGTTATATTCTACTCGTTCTTTTACTGTTCCATAATCAGAAATAACTACTTCAGCTTTTATTTTTCCACTTGGAAAATAATATTTCCAGACTCCAAAACGTTTTCCGTTTTTAAAAGTTTCTTCAGCATAAAAGCCATCTTCGGTCCAAGTTTTAAAAATGCCGTTAATTGAATCGTTTAAGTAATTGCATTCTGCTTTGATATTACCATTTTGAAAAAACATTTGAAAAAGACCGTGTTTTTTTCCATCTTTATAAGATACTTTTAGTTGAACATTACCATTTTCATAATACTGGTAAACAATTCCGTTTAGTAGTCCGTTTTTTAAACATTCTATGCGCATTATTTTACCATTTTCAAAATATCTAAATATCCATTTGTATCCAGCAGAATCAACTTGTTTGGCTTTTATTTTAGCATTTTCGTAATATTGTACAAAATATAAAGGTTTACCATTAGAATATTCCATTTTTAAACTCATTTTTGAATTTGGGTAAAATCTTAAATAATATCCATCTGGAATTCCGTTTTTATAACGTTTAACGGATTTTAATTTACCATTGTCATAATATGTTCTAATGTAACCTGTAAGTGGTGCTTTTGAATTAATTAAATAAAACGTATCGTTTTTTTGCAACACATCTTCAGGCAAATATGAACTACTACAAGAATAAAACAGTATTCCAATCAAAAAAAATATACTAATTAACCGATACATTTTTTCCATGGCAATGTTTAAACTTTTTTCCACTACCACAAGGACATAATTCGTTTCGCCCTATTTTTTTCTCAACTCTAACGGGTTCTGCCTTACGCTCTTGCTGCGAAGAAGAAGATGTTGAATAATAATCATCTCGTCCTGCTTTTAACTTGCTTAAATCTGTTTTTTGTGGCTCTTTAGCTTCTTTAACATCTTCTGTTGTTTGCATTGGTATAAATCCTTTCATTAACAAAGAAACTATCTGACGGTTTGCATCTTCCTGCATTCTGTTGAACAATTCAGTAGCTTCAAATTTATAAACAAGTAAAGGATCTTTTTGTTCGTAAACAGCATTTTGAACCGATGTTTTTAAGTCGTCCATTTCGCGAAGATGTTCTTTCCACGATTCATCTATTACAGCCAAAATAGCTGTCTTTTCAAATGATTTTATTAATTCTTTACCTTCCGTTTCAACTGTCTTTTTTAAATTAGTAATAACTTGATATTTTCTTATTCCGTCGGTTATAGGAACAACTATATTTTGATAAATATGTCCACTTGTTTTATATACATCTTTTATTATAGGAAGTGCTAATTGTAACATTTGTTGAGATTTTCGATAATAAAACTCTATACTTTTATCGTATAATATCTTTGCTTGTTCGTCTTCATTTAATTGCACATAATCGCTTTGATAGATAGGATTTTCTATTCCTAAATATTTTATAATATCTAAAGAATAAGAATCGTATAAATCTTCGCCATAGTAATTCTGAGCTATACTTTGACATATGCTATAAATTGTTTGAGAAACATCAACCGATAATTTTTCTCCAAAAAGAGCATTTTTTCTTCTTTCATATATTTTTTTTCGTTGAAGATTCATGACATCATCATATTCAAGTAATCGTTTTCGGATTCCAAAATTATTTTCTTCAACTTTTTTTTGAGCTCTTTCTATCGAACGCGAGATCATTGAATGCT
>JBBIKO010000119.1:0-6319 GCA_037445415.1 Bacteroidota bacterium | reverse complement strand
GTTTTCGCTGTTGTATTGCTCTAATTTGGGGAAATAATGAATATAAGTTCGAAGTAATTGTTAATGGCAAAATAACACATTCGCCAATGGGCACAGAAGGTTTTGGCTACGACCCAATATTTATTCCAGACGGCTACGATGTTACTTTTGCACAAATGTCATTAGAAGAAAAAAATAAAATTAGCCATAGAGCTATTGCTATAAATAAAATGGTAGAGTTTTTAAAAAATTATAAATAAATGCGTTCAAATATTACATACAATCATGCACACGGCGAGACAAAAATTATTTTTCATAAATTTATCGAATTGTACAATAAAATATTAAATTCATATAAATCTAAAATTATAATTATTGATAAAAATGTTTATGCCCATCATAGCAAAAATATCAATCAACTTTCTGTACCTATTTTTCAATTTTCAGCAATCGAACGAAATAAATCTTACAACACTGTTTTAAAAATTTTATGCTTTTTTTATCAACATAATTTAGATAGAGATGCATTGATAATAGTGGTTGGCGGTGGCTTAACTTGCGATGTTGGAGCTTTTGCAACATCTATATGGAAGCGTGGATGTAGTTTTATGTTAGTTCCTACCACGCTCTTGGCTATGGTGGATGCAGCTATTGGTGGTAAAACAGCTATAAATTTCAAAAATAAAAAAAACATAATAGGAACATTTTATCATCCAAATTTTGTTGTTATTGATGATTATTTTTTAGGAACATTACCAGAGAAAATTTATATGCAGGGCATTGCAGAAATTATAAAACATGCTGTTACACTTAATGAATCACTTTTCAATCAATTTTTACAAACGCCCAATTCATTAGAAAAAGATTTTTTTAATGTAATAAAGCAAAACATAGAAACAAAACTTAAAGTTGTGTTAGACGACCCATACGAAAAAAATAGAAGAAAAATTTTGAATTTTGGACATACTATAGGACATGCACTTGAAATGGTATACAAATTTCCTCATGGGATGGCTGTTGCTGAAGGGATGTTGCTCGAAGCGCGTATTTTACAACGTATTGGAATGTGGGGAAACGTAGATGTAATAAATAAACTTCATTTTCTTCTGAATAAATTATTGCCAATGAGAAAAACTTTAGTAATAAATTACGAACATTTAAAACAACATATATTACACGATAAAAAGAAAAATCAGTCTGAAATTACTTTAACAGTAGTGAATGAAATTGGAAAAGCAAGTTTGGTAAATATTAAAATCACGGAATTTTTTAAAGTCTTAAAAGAATTTTCTAACAATGAGATTGAAAGTTAGTGTGCCTTTTTTGCAAGGCAAATGGAAAGCACCAGCATCAAAAAGCGAATTGATTAGATATATTGCAATAGCAATGCAATGCGAAGAGGAAAGTTTAATAAGTAATGTAACATGGTGCAACGATAGTTATGTGATGTTAAATATTGCAGAATCGTGGGGTGCCGATATAGAAATAAGCCAACGGATAATTAAGTGTAAAGGGAAATTAGCTCCTGAAACAAAAGAATATAATGTAGGAGAATCTGCTTTATGCTTACGTTTATTAACACCACTTTTATCGAAACATTCGGGTAGTTATGTTCTCGTTGCCGAAGGAAGTTTATTAAAAAGACCTATAGGCGAGATAGAAAGAGTGCTTAATCAAATAGGTGCAAAATTAAAGTCTGAAAATGGATTTCCGCCAATTAGTATTACTGGAAGCATAAATTCAGCTGATATTTCTATTGAATATCCTTTGAGTTCTCAGAATATTAGTGGTTTGCTATTTACATTGCCCCAATTAAAAGGGAATAGCAGTATTCGATTGAAACGATTGATTAGTTTGCCATATATTAAGGTTTCATTAAAATGCCTTTCAGAAGCTGGAATTGAAATACAAACAAACAATTCTTATACAGAATATTACATTAAGGGGGAGCAAAAATTTCTACCTATAAATGTCTCTGTTGAAGGCGATTGGAGTGCTGCTTCATTAATGTTTGCAGGTGCTGCAATTTATGGCAATGTTCATGCACAAAATCTTAATACCGATTGCTTGCAAGCTGATAGAGATATATTAAATTTTGTTACTGCTAAGGAACTTAATATTAAGACACAAAAAATAAAGAGTTTTAGCACTGATATTACACATTGCCCCGATTTATTCCCCGCATTGGTTGTTTTAGCTATGCATGCCGACGGAATGTCTGAAGTTTATGGTATTAATCGTTTATTTCATAAAGAAAGTAATAGAATAGATACTTTTATACAAGAGTTTTCGAAATTTGGAATAAAGTTTTCGTTAGCAGGCGATAAAATAACTATTCGCCCACCATTACAAGTTCAATCTTGTGAAATAAATTCTCATAATGACCATCGTATAGCAATGGCATCTGCTATTGCAGTAACAGGAACAAAAGCAAATGTTATAATTAACGATGCTCAATGCGTTAATAAGTCTTACACTTCTTTTTGGGAAGACATTAGTTGCTTAGGTGCAGTAATACAAGAAGTATAATTACTAAAATGTATAAAAATCTTAATGAAAGAAATATTTTGCCGTTACGAAAATTTAGCTTGGATAGAGTTTAATAATCTGTCGTTGTATAAAAATGAATTACTGCATTTCTCAACTTTACGTTTTGGGGGTGTAAGTACTTCGCCACAGGCTTCATTAAATTTAGGTTTTACAAAGAGCGACTTGCCCGAAAATGTGCTTAAAAATAGAGCTAAATTTGCAAAAGCGATTGGATTATCATTAGACCATTTTGTATTTTCTAGCCAGATTCATAGTTCAAATATTTTTTTTCTGACAAAAGAACATAAGGGTAGAGGAGCATATTCAAAAGAAACAGCTATAGAGAAAAACGATGGTTATGTGTTAACAGTTCCAGATATTTGTGCTTGTGTGCTAACTGCTGATTGTACACCTGTTTTCTTTTACGAACCAGTAAAAAAAATATCCTCTATTGTACATTCTGGATGGCGTGGAACAGTAAATAAAATTTCTGCAAAAGCAGTAGAAACGATGTTGGAATTAGGTTGCAGTTCAAAAAAAATACTTGTAGGAATTGGACCATCTATAAAACCGTGTTGTTACGAAGTTAAAGAAGATGTGTTATTCGAATTTAACATATCCTTTGGAAGCAGTTTCTATAATTTTTTCAACAAATCGGGTACTTCTTACAAGCTCGATATGGATAAAGCAATAATACACCAACTTAAAGAAAAAGGAATTTGCAATGAAAATATAGAAGTTTGCAATTTATGTACACATTGTAACCCATTTTTATTTTTTTCGGCTCGAAATAGTAACAAGGGTTTAACTGGTCGTATGGCTTCGGGAATAATGTTGAAGAAAAACTAATAATTGTTTATTTTATTCAGAAATTATGCTTAATTGAAACTCTTAGATATAATAAAAAAATGTAGCTAATTTTGTAAAACTTTCATATCATATATTATTCAATTTTCAAAAGTCTATCATTTTTATAGATATTTTGTTTAGTTTTGCAAAAAAAAAATGAGTTTCGAAGAAATAGAACGCCGCATTCGTATTTATCAACACCAATACAAAAAAATATTTGCAACATCATCGTTTCAAACTCAAAGTGTTGTTTTACTGCATATTTTAAGTCGTATAGATAAAAGTATCCCTATTTATTTTATAAATACTGGCTATTTATTTCCTGAAACTATTGAGTACAAAAATCTATTAGTAAAACTTTATGGTTTAAATGTAATTGATTTAAAACCACAAGTGCCTAAAATATTACAACGCGATGTTAATGGGAATCTTTTATTTACAAGCGACCCCGATTATTGCTGTTATTTGAATAAAGTTCAACCATTGGATGCAGTTTTAGCCGAATATGATGTGTGGATAAATGGTGTTCGTTCCGATCAAAGTAAAGAGCGAGCCGAATTGTATGTCGAAGATTTTGCTCCACATAACGTAATACGTTTTCATCCTATGCTATATTGGACAAAGCAAATGATTTTTCAGTACATTAAACAACACAATTTACCACGACACACATTAGACGAAAAAGGTTATGTAAGCATTGGTTGTGAACCCTGTACAGCAAAGATTTCGTTAGACGATTATGAACGAGCAGGCCGATGGAAAGGCTTAAATAAAAAAGAATGCGGGTTGAATACTGATTTAGTAATAAAAAATAAAAAATGAAAATATTAGTTACAGGTGGTGCTGGCTATTTGGGGACAGAACTTATTCGCCAATTGGTTTTATTGCCAGAAGTTGAACAAATTATTTTATACGATAATTTAAGCAGAAACAATTATAATATTTTTTTACATTCTGGCATTAAACGTGGAAAGGTGAAATTTATAAAAGGAGAATTGCTTGATTCACGTTTATTGAAAGAAGTTGTTAAGCAAGTAGATGTTGTATATCACTTGGCGGCAAGAGTTTCTACTCCAATGACCAACGAAAGTTCTCATTTATTTGAGCAAGTAAACCACTGGGGAACAGCAGAATTAGTTTATGCAATTGAAGAAAGTCAGGTAAAAAAAGTTATATATCTAAGCAGTGCCTCTGTTTATGGTCCTTCTTCTGAAGAGATTGATATAAACACAATACCTAATCCTCAGACATTTTATGCTATATCTAAATATCGCGGCGAACAACATGTAGCACGTTTGTTAAAGAAAATACCAACATATATTATTCGTTGTGGAAATGTATATGGTTATGGTGTTAGTATGCGTTTTGATGCAGTAATAAACCGTTTAATGTTCGATGCCTCATTTATAAAACGTGTAAATATTTATGGTGATGGATTACAAAGACGTTCTTTTATTTACATTGATACTATTACTGATATTCTAAAAAATTTATTGTTTTATGACTTGCCTTCTGGATACTACAATGCTGTTTACAGGGTATTAAGTATAATTGAAATAGTTGAAGTTATTAAAGAACTTTATCCAGAAATGGAGTTGCTTTATATAAATCAACACATGAAGATGCGAGAATTAATAGTAAAACCAAGTGAAGAATTGTTACAACTTATAAAAATCCCCAAATTGATTTTCAAAGAAGAACTGTATGTTATTATGAACCGTTTTCACGATTCAACAGCATTTGCTTAATTCTGGTTATAGCTGTTTTGGGAATTTTTTTGTATGTAAATTCAGAATTTTGCAAAAAAGCATAATGTGCAATATTTTCGAGCACCTCTATTTTTTCAATAGCTTCTGTTAAAGTATTACCAACCGCAACTACACCATGATTTTTTAGAATTAGAACATCGGCTTTTTTTATTTTTTTCGAAACTTCTTCCGACAGTTTTTTGCTACCCATTGTTTCGTAATTGCAAAATTCAATATTTCGAATTGTATAAAAAGCCTCGTCTGTTAAATGAATATCTGGTTTTATATGTGTTATAGCAAGCCATGTCCCCCAGAAAGGGTGTGAATGAATAATTGCATTTACGTCACTTCTTTTTTCGTATATAATTAAATGAAAACGATATTCCATGCTTGGTTTTATCTCTTTAAAATTAATGTTATCGTTCATTTTTAATACCAATATATCGTTTGCAGTAAGTGTTTCTTTATCTTTTTGAGATGGAGTAATAGCAATAAAATTCTCTATTCGTACACTAATATTCCCGCCAAGAGATGTTGTAAGTTTTTGACGGTATAAACGTTGCATATAATATGCAATCTGATGTTTTATCTCATCTATACTGACATTCATAATATAATTTTTTGAATACTATTAAATATACCTATTTCAGTTATATAAGCAGTTATATATTTAGCAGGTGTAACGTCGAAAGCATAATTTGTTGTATAAAATTTGTCAGGAATAATATTTACTGTTTGCAATTTATTTTCAGCTATGGCAGTTATTTTCTTTAATTCGTCTGTATTTCTTTTTTCAATAATAATTTCTTTTCCGTTCGAAATAGTTTTATCGAAAGTGCTTAATGGTACTGCAACATAAAAAGGAATATTGTTTTCTTTAGCCGATAATGCTATTAAATAAGTTCCTATTTTATTTGCTACATCTCCATTAAAAGCAATTCGATCGGCACCAACGATTACCATATTAACTTTTTCGTTTGTCATTAATAAACCAGCAGAATTATCGGTAATTATATGGTAAGGAATGTTTTCGTTGTGTAGTTCCCAAGCAGTTAATCTTGCTCCTTGATTTAAAGGGCGTGTTTCGTCAACCCAAACATGAATTGGAATGCGGTTTTTATGTGCTTCGAAAATTGGCGATAAAGCAGTACCATAATCTCCACAAGCAAGCCATCCTGCATTACAGTGTGTTAGAATATTTACAGTACTATTAT
>JBBIKO010000118.1:6130-6447 GCA_037445415.1 Bacteroidota bacterium | reverse complement strand
ACTAATACGTACAAAAATAATTATAATCTTTCAACTATTTGTTTCAAAATTTTCGACTTCCAATAAACAAAATTATCTTCTAATAACTGTTTGCGAGCTGTAGAAACCAAGTTTAAATAAAAATATAAATTATGAACACTTGCTATAATAGGTCCTAACATTTCACCAGAGACAAACAAATGTCGCAAATATGCTTTTGTATATCGTTTATCTATTTCAATTTCAGAATCTTCATCAATAGGAGAAAAGTCGTGTTTCCACTTTTCATTTTTTATATTGATAATGCCTTTTGAAGTAAATAACATACCATTTCTTCC
>JBBIKO010000118.1:0-6096 GCA_037445415.1 Bacteroidota bacterium | reverse complement strand
ATCAATTCCCCTTTCTATACATTCTAATATATTAGCTGGTGTTCCAATTCCCATCAAATATCTTGGTTTCTGTGCGGGCATAATTGGTACTATTGTTTCTATTATTTCGTACATTAAATCGGTTGGTTCGCCTACTGATAAACCGCCAATGGCAATGCCAAAACTATCGTATTTAAGTATTTCTTCTGTGCTCTGAATACGTAAGTCATTAAAAACACTTCCCTGAATAATTGGGAAATATGCTTGTTCGTACCCATAAAGTGGTTCTGAGTTTTTATATTTATCAAATCCTCGTTTAAGCCAATTATGAGTTATTTGCATACTTTTCAATGCATAGTTGTAAGTACAAGGAAACGGCGTACACTCATCTAATGCCATCATTATATCACTGCCTATAATACGCTGAATTTCAACAACATTTTCTGGTGTAAACCAATGATACGAGCCATCAATATGCGATTGAAAACGTACTCCTTCATTTGTAATTTTTCTTCTTTCTGCAAGAGAGAACACCTGATATCCGCCACTATCGGTAAGTATAGGTTTATTCCACGAAATAAAAGAATGAATGCCACCTGCTTTTTTTATTATTTCTGTTCTTGGTCTTAAATAAATGTGATATGTATTAGCTAAAATAATCTGTGCTTTTATGTCTTCTTCAAGCAATTTATGTAAAACTCCTTTAACGCTTCCAACAGTCCCAACAGGCATAAAAATTGGTGTCTCTATAATGCCATGTGGAGTTTCTATTAAACATGCACGTGCTTTAGTTTTACTGTCTTCTTTTATTACTTTAAATTTCATTACTATAAACCTAAGTAATCATCAAAAACCTTTTGAATATATGACTTTCCAAATATTAAATTCTTTATACTGTCGGAGCTCGAGCTAAATTTATAAAACAATATACGATTTTCGCTATGTAAATATGCAAAATAATTGTCATCTGACAACCATCCAAACCCATCATAGTAAGCATAATAAGCGAAAGATTTGGAATAGTTGTTAAACAAGTTTTTGCTCCATTTATAGTTACTGTGTTCAATGTTCAATTGTTTAAATAATGTTAAAGCCAAATCAGTTTGAGTACAATATTTGTCTATAGTAAATCCTCGATAAGTTTCGTTGATAGGCTTACCGTACCAAAGCATAGGGATACGACGATATTCTTTGGCATAAGGATGCCAATTTCGCGGCGAATGATGACTATGATCAGAAACCAAAATAAACAAAGTGTTATTATAAAAAGGTAAATTACGTATAATTTTTAAAAAAGCTCCTAAACAACTATCGCTATAATTTATCGAATTGATATAACGTTGTGCATCGCCTCCCCAAAAAAATTTAGCATTAGAAGGTTGATCGAATGGCGAGTGGCTTGATAGTGTAAAAATCATTGCAAAAAACGGCTCAGGTAAGCTTTTTAAAGACTCAGCAAAGAAATTAAATAAATACCCATCGTGAACTCCGAGCCTTCCCCTTGGTAAATGCTTTGGTAAATCTTTCTCTTCTACTATTTCATCGAAGTTAATACTGTATATGTACGATTTGATGTTTCCGTAATTCAATTGTCCCCCAAACAAAAAATAATTATAATATCCTGCTCTTTTTAAGTCTTTCGAAATAGAAGGCATTTTATTGTATTTGTCGGGCTGGTTTACAACTATTACTTTTGGCAAAGATGGATGAGCACTAAGTACTGCCGAAATACCTTCATCACTAAGTCCTCCAACTCCATAAGTTTGTGTAAACAAAATTCCTTCTTTTGCCAATGAATCAAACTCTGGTGTAATACTATCGTAGCCTCCTAAACTTTTTATAACATCGGCAGACCAACTTTCGAGCAAAATAATAACAATATTTGGACGTTCGTTTATTAATACCTTAATAGTTGTATCTTTTTCGACTTGATATAGTTCTCTTACAGTTTTGTTTGCTTTTTGATCTGCATAAAAAATAAACGGATTTTTATTTTTATATCTAAAATTCTTAACTATACTGTTCATAACATTCCACTGCGAATTGACAGCAACTAAATTCAAAAAATTGTTTTTTGAGTAATAAGCATCGCTCAAATGAACAGGTATGGGTTGTAGTCCACCGCGAATTCCCCATATAAAAAATAAAGGTAAAAAAATTAAATGAGCCAAAGCCGCATAGTATGAGCGATTTTGTTTTTCTTTCGGAAAAACAAAACTATTAAAAATAAAAATTGCCAAAACGCTAAGTAATACTATTGAAGAAACTCCAAATATTAAATTACTTATTGAAGCAGTATTTAATACTTCTAACGGATTAGCTAAATAAGAAATAGCTTTAAAATTTAATTTTACTCTCCATTCGTCATACAAAGGTAATTCTGATATACTTATGGCTGTTGCAATAAAAATTAGAATATAATGATACCATTGAATTAAACGATTAAAAATATTTGTAAAGAATAATGATTTGAATATTCCGATTAAAACGGGGAACATCATTATATAACCAGCTGCTGAATTATCTAATATTAAAGCACTCCAAAATGCCTTTAAAATTTCAGTTAAAGACTCGCCATAACTTTCATCTAAATTGTAAAATAGAAAAATAAGCCTTAAAATCTGGAAATAAAGCATCCAGAAAATATATTGTTTAATCGTAAAGCTTATAGAACTGAAAAACTGGTTTTTAACTAAAAACTTAATGTTCATTTTCTATTTATATTTCCCCGATTCTAATGTTTTTAGAGCTTTGTCTATTTCTTCTTTGCTTTTATTTAAACGTAATTTGCAAAATTGAATTAGCTCAGTAGCACGCTGAATTAATGATGCTATTTTATCGACATCAACATCATCTTGTTCAATAGTTGCTAAAATTTTTTCTAATTCTTGCATTGCTTGTTTGTAAGTTAATTCTTTTTTTGCCATATTAAGTTTTATTTTACGTAACTTATAAACTCACCTTCGTACAAAGTTGTTTTAACTTGTTCGCCTGAATTAATTTTAGAAACAGATTTTAACGAAACACCATCTTTTCTTGTTATAGAATAACCTTTCTTTAAAATATTTTTTGGTTCATTGTTTTTTAAATGCAACTCTGTGTGAACTAATTTTTGTTTTTCTTTATTAAAAAACACTTGACATTTCTCTTCTATTTTAGCAATATATTGTTGAATAATATTTTCTTTATTTTCTAAATAATAATTTACATTTTTTAATTTTTGATTTATTAAAGATAAGTTTTCTTGATAAGCTAAAAACTTAAACATTAAATTTTGATGAATTTTATTACTTATTTTAACAAAATTATTTTCTATCTCGTTTATAATAAACTTTGTATTCAAAAAATTATTAAAAACATTTTGCAACCTTAACTCATTGTTCAAAACCATTTTGATTGCATTTTGTAATATGTACTCATATATTTGTAAAACATTGTTCCAAAAATTCAAAGTTGTTTCAATAATTAGATTCGCCGCAGCTGTTGGTGTTTTAACACGTGTATGTGCCACAATATCAATAATAGAAATATCGCGTTCGTGCCCTATTGCCGATACAACAGGCAATGGGAATTGACATATATGATAAGCAAGGTTATACGTGTCGAACCAGGCTAAATCGCTACGAGTACCTCCTCCTCTCGTTATAACAACAACATCGAATGCGCATTCGTTAATTTTATCTAATGCTTCAATAATGCTTTGTTCGGTTGCTTCGCCCTGCATATATGCTTTAAATAGACTAACTTCAAACTTAAACCCATAATTATTTGTCTCTAATTGATGGACAAAATCTTGATATCCTGCCGCAGTTTCAGACGAAATAACAGCTATTCGTTGTGGTACAATTGGCAATTCTAATTGCTTATTCATTTCCATAACTCCATCCTCGAGTAGTTTTTGCAAAATTAAAGCTCGTTGAAGTTCAAGATTGCCAAGAGTATATGATGGATCAATATCATATATAACGAGTGTTATTCCGTATAATTCACTATATTCAACTTTTACTTTTACTAAAACATTTATTCCAGCTCTTAGTTCTGTATTTGAAGATTGTTCAAAATAAGGTTTTAAGAATTTATTAATTCTTTCCCAGATAACGGCTCTAAATCGGGCTATTATACGTTCTTCGTTTTTTTCAATAAGTTCAAGAAAACAATGTCCGCTCCTATTTTCATTAAGTTCGCTTATTTCGCCTTTTACCCAAATATAATCTGGAAACGATACTTCAAATATTTCCTTAATAATTAATGATAATTGACTAAGTGTATAATGTTGGTTCATTTATGGAAGTTTAATTATCAAATAAGTTTTGTTGAAATTGTCTGTCTTCAAACTCAACAAATATGTCCCTGCTTCTAAATTCAAAAGGTTGATTATAAATATATCTTTTTCGAAAGGCTTAATGAATACATTTTCTGTTTTTACAATCTTGCCATCTATATTGTGTATTTTATAATTAACAACATTATGAATATGACTTTGATATTCAATGTTTATAACATTTCTTGTTGGATTTGGATATAATTTTTTTATTGTAAAACTTTCTATTTCATTAGAGTAAATACCAGTTAAATAATAATATGCTGTTTCAAAATTTGGTATTCCATAGCCCATCAAACTATCGGGGCTATTATATTGAGATGATGATTTTCGAATGGCATCCATTATTTCTATATTAGTTTTAGTAGGAAAAGATTGCCACAAGCAAGCAACAAGTCCACATAATATAGGAGCTGAAAAAGATGTTCCGCTTGCTGTTGTATAATTTCCTGCAGCTGTTATGGTAGCAGCACTAGCACCTTGAGCACAAACATCGGGCTTAACTCTGCCATCGGCACTATATCCATGCGAACTAAAGGTAACATAATTTCTTTGCGAATCAACTGCACCAACCGCTAAAACACTATCTGCATCGGAAGGAATACCGATTTTTAACCACATACTATTTCCCCAATTACCTGCACTTATGGTACAAATAATGCCTTTGCGTGCTGCAATTGTAGCTGCTCTACTTGCTACAGATGTTTTACCATCTAAATCAGCCCAGGTGTGATTCATCGTTGTATCGTCGAATGTTGTATATCCTAAACTCGAGTTAATTATATCGGCACCAATGCTATCAGCAAGTTCGGCACCTGCAACCCAGCAATATTCCTCAAATATATATTCACTTGCACCATCTTCGGTCCTAAAAAGTGCATATTGAGCATGTGGAGCAGTTCCAACATAAATACCGTTATGTATTATTGCCATTGTAGCTAATACCATTGTTCCATGCGAGTGTGTCTCGTACACATTTAAATCAAAGTTCCCATCAACAAAATCTCTAGTAAAAACTATACGTCCTTGATTTCGTAAAGAATCAAACTGTGGTATAGCATCTGTTCCAGAAAATCCAGCATCTAAAACAGCTATAAGCATTCCCTGTCCTAATGCCCCTTTTTGGTGTATAAAATTTCCTTTTAACATTTGAATTTGATTACTGGCCATTCCATAAACGTAATTTTTAGTAGCACATTCAAATTTGTTAATTTTTGTTCCACCCACATTTAAAGGTCGTGTGTATGTAACCTTTTTAACAAAAGGTAAACTGTTTAATGTGTTAAGTAATAATGTATCTTCAATTATAACCATTACACCATTCAACCATTTTGAAGTATAATGCACTTTTATACCCAAATTTTTTATTTCCGTAACGTAATCGGTAGTTACAGGTAAATCAAGACTATCAATAACAATATTTTGATTTGTTCTTCTTTGTATTGCCCTTTGACTTAAATATTCAGAAGGATTAGAAATACTATACTCATTATTCTGTTTATCTGTAAAATAAACAAAATAATAGCCTGTTTGAGAAAACAAATTTCCTGCAATAAACAAAACAAAAGAAAGGTAAATAAGTCTCATAAATTTTTGCTTTTTGCAAAGTTAGATGTTTTTTTCGAAAAGCTACTATGTTATTGAAGAATGAATAGAATTGCAATTATCAATGATCATGATGCAATTTTCCACCTCCAACCTTACAGCATTCTGGCAATTGTTCGTATGCAAAAGGATCGGCTTTTAAATCGTCAGCTTGATAGCCTTGCTTAGAAATTATTACTCGTAATTGATCT
>JBBIKO010000117.1:4546-6473 GCA_037445415.1 Bacteroidota bacterium | reverse complement strand
CACATCAGGAATATTAACACTTGAAGATATCCTTGAAGAAATTGTTGGCAATATTGATGACGAATTCGATACAGAACTTCCTTCAATACGTAAAATTTCTGAAAACCAATATGAAGCAGATGGAAAGACACTAATTAACGACTTCTGCCAACTTGCTAATATTGATGAATCTGTATTTGAAACCCAAAAGGTTGATGCAGAAACTATTGCAGGACTAATTTTGCAAAAAACAGGAAATATTCCTAAAACTGGCGATTCTGTTGAAATAGCAAATATTCATTTTTTTATTAAACATGCCGATTTAAGAAGAATAAAAACTGTTATTATTACTTTACCTGCATCTTAAAAAATGAAACAAATTAATTTTATACTACTATTTTTTTTTATAACATCTTGTAGTCAATCGTATCAACCTAAACCAATAGAATATTTTAGGATTGATTTTCCTGAAAAAAAATACACATTGTTCGATAGTATTTCTTGTAATTATAAATTTCAATACCCAATTTATGCTCAAATTCAACCTTATAACAACAATAAAACATTTATTGATAAATGTTGGCTAAACATTCTATTCCCTTATTTTAAAGCTACTATTCATCTTACATATTATAAAACTCAGAATAATTTAAGGCTACTTACAGAAGAAAGCCGTTCTCTTGCATACAAACATGACATTAAAGCAGATGCTATTATCGAAGTATTATACACCGATACTATCAATAAAATTTATGGTATGCTTTACGAAATAAAAGGGAATGCTGCATCGCCCGTGCAATTTTTTTTAACTGATAGTTTAAATCATTTTTTACGTGGAAGCTTGTATTTTAATGTTAACCCCAATAAAGATAGTTTAGCACCTGTAATTACCTTTCTTAAAGAAGATATTAAACATTTAATAGAAACTATACGGTGGAAGTAATTGTCAAAAACAATAATTTTACTATTGCCGTTAGTAAAATACAAGAGTTAGAATTCTATGAATTTTTACTAGAAAATACAGATTTTAAAAAAAATGTAAAAATATTTTCGTCGCACCATCGAAAATGCGAATGGCTCAACACACATTACCTAATTTATCAATTAACAGGTATAATTCAAAAATATCATTTCAACGAAAACAATAAACCTGTGGCAACAGAAAGCAAACATTTGCTAAGTATAAGTCACTCCGATAACTATACAGCCATTGCATTATCAAACAATATTCAAGTAGGAATCGACATAGAAGAACACAATCGTAACTTTACTAAAATTGCTCCAAAATTTTTACATAAAAACGAGTTATTATATTTGAATAATAATTTTTTTTGCCAACTAATTTGGTGTGCAAAAGAATCATTATACAAACTGATAAACTCTGCGAGCCCAAATTTCGCTTCAGATTACGAAACTATTAATATAGCAAAAAATGTTATTCAATTACAATATAAAAAACTTGATACTTATAAAATATTTTTTTTAAAAACCGATGAATATTTATTAACTTGGGCTACTAAAATTTTGTAATGTATGTCGTTATTACCTTTAAAAAATAAAATTTTAGCTTGGTTAGTAGATCCCGATAAAATTGATGTCTCAAAACTCAAACAACATTGTGTAAAAGCCCAACAGCAAGGGTTTAAACTAATATTAGTTGGAGGGAGCCTTATATCGAACGATATTAACGATTTAATTATTCAAATAAAAAAATACACCTCTTTACCAATATATATTTTTCCTGGAAGTATGTATCAGTTATCGCCACACGCTGATGGTGTCTTATTTACTTCGTTATTATCAGGGCGAAATCCTGAATACCTAATAGGTCAACAAGTACAAGCTGCCCCTCTGTTAAAAAAATACAAGCTAGAGGTAATTTCGGTTGCATATTTACTTATAGAAAATGGTATAACTACAAGTGTAGAATATATAAGCAATACCAAAC
>JBBIKO010000117.1:0-4520 GCA_037445415.1 Bacteroidota bacterium | reverse complement strand
AGAATTTTTAGGATTTAAAATGATATACCTTGAAGCAGGAAGTGGCGCATTAAATCCTGTACCATTAAATATTGTTAATACCGTTCGTGCTTCTGTTAATATACCTATAATAGTTGGTGGCGGAATAACAAACTTAAACATTGCCGAATTGTATTTTCAAGCTGGTGCAGATATTGTAGTTATGGGGACTTCAATCGAACAAGGTTTATTCGATTAACATTTATTTTTTAATAAACGACGCTGTTTGCAATTCATTGTTTTGTTTTACTACACAACGATAAATACCTTCTGACCACATATTTATATCTAAATAAATATGAAACGAACCATCGTATCTTGGTTTACTGTTTTCTTTAAAAATTAGCTGACCAATATTATTATAAATACTTAACTCATAATCATTATAGTTGTTTACCAAACTTCCAACAATATTTATCTTATCTGATGAAGGATTAGGAAAAACAGAAATTCTTAAATTATCAAAATTATTTTCAGATATTTTTACTCCTGGATCAGTATTATAGATAATTTTAAATTGATATAAATAAGCCCATTCGCCATTAGTTCTATATTCGCTTTCAGAAAAAATTACAAGATAATTTCCATCGGGAGTTTTTGTAGAAACAGGATAACCATATGTTCTATAAAAAGATGGATTTGGTCGAGGAAATGTTAAAAAAGGAACATATCCATGAGCATTACCTAAAATTTCATGAGGATAATGCTTATACAACCAAACACTTGAAGAATAGTGATTATAGGTTGGAAAAAAATTTCCTCTCCTATCTATTGCAATAATCCAAATATGATTATGCGAATAATCGTAAAAAATCCAGGGAGAGGGGCAAAAAAAACCTTCTGCTATATTAGTTAAAGTAAGCCCTGACCATGTTAACCCATAATCGTACGATTCAACTTGAATGAAACTCTCACCTAACACACCCGAATCATTTCTAAACAACCCTATAATAATACCATTTCCTAAGTACGTAAATGAAGCTTCACTTATTTTAAATTGATTTGTTAACCGAAAGTCCCAAACATAAACTATACTATCCCATTGCACACCATCCCAACTATGGCGCAATTCACAATATTTATGAGTATAAATAATATTGTAATAACCCATCGTATTGTTTCCGAAAATTTGATGTGTTCCTGATGCAACTGCTTCTGTTTGAATAATAACAGGTCCTTCCCATGTTTGTCCCAAATCGTCACTATATATAAGTCCATATTCAATATGTTGATAATTAGACGCATCATATTTTCTAAAAGTAACAATTATTCTTCCATCCTCTGTTATTCCACCATGGATATTTCTATCATCGTAATTACTATTATATATAATTTCAGGAGTTGTCCACGTATCTCCATTATCATACGATTTTCGCATCATAATTCGTCCACTATTTCCAGTATGATTTTTCGAAATTCCTGTATCTTGTCTAAAAAAGTTAAAAATTATTGTATCATGTGTAACTAAAAAGCCTTCCGCTTGATGATATATAGTTTTTAATGATATAATAGGCTGAGTTATTAATGGATGTTCATTAGGATTTAAATAATATTGTCCTTGAATATTGTAAAATTTAATAAAAAGCAATATGAATATTGAACTAAATATCACTAAAAAAATGTTTTCTTACAATACGCAAAATAAAATATTTTTTTTCATTACATAAAGTTAAAATTTGTTAAATGTTTGGGCCATAATTTTCTATGCGACTACTTTCATCATCATTACAAAACCATTTGAAATTCTCAATAAACTTCTTTGCTAAATTTTTTGCATCTTTATTATATTCTTCACGATTTGGCCATGTATTAGCTGTGTTTAAAATATTTTCATCAAATCCTTGAAGTTTTTTTGGAATAGTTAAATTAAATATTGGCATTTTTTGAGTTTCTACATTTAAAATTTCTCCATTTAAAATTGCATTTATAATTGTTCTTGTAATATTTATATCCATACGTTTCCCTACACCATAAGGTCCTCCAATCCATCCGGTATTTACAAGATACACTTTTGTATTATGTTTTTTAATTTTTTCTTGAAAAACTTTTGCATATACAGTAGGATGTAAGGGTAAAAAAGCTGCACCAAACGCAGCTGAAAAAGTTGGTACTGGCTCAATTATTCCTCGCTCTGTACCTGCTAATTTTGCAGTATAACCACTTAAAAAATAATACATTGCTTGGTCTTCGTTTAAAATAGCCACTGGGGGCAAAATGCCAAATGCATCGGCAGTCAAAAATATTATGTTTTTCGGATGCGGTCCTTTAGAAACAGGCTTTATTATATTTTCGATATGATAAATAGGGTATGATACTCTTGTATTTTCGGTTTTTGCTGCACTCGAAAAGTCTATTTCGTTTTTTGGAGGAATAACAACAACATTTTCTAATAAAGCATTGCGTCTTATGGCTCTGTATATATCGGGTTCTTTTTCTGGATTCAAATTTATACACTTTGCATAGCAACCACCTTCAAAATTAAATATGCCATCGTCGTCCCATCCATGTTCATCGTCGCCTATCAATGCCCTTTTAGGATCAGTAGAAAGAGTTGTTTTACCCGTACCAGATAAGCCAAAAAACAATGCAGTATCGCCATCTTTTCCAATGTTTGCAGAGCAATGCATCGAAGCTATACCTTTTATAGGAAGATAATAATTCATTACGGTAAAAATTCCTTTTTTTATTTCACCTCCGTACCATGTTCCACCTATAACTGCCATTTTCTCGGTTAAATTAAATGCAACAAACACTTCACTATTCATATTCATTTCTTTCCAATTCGGGTTTGTTGCTTTGCATGCATGAAATAATATGAAATCGGGTTTAAAACTTTGTAACTCCTCTTCTGTAGGATTTATAAACATATTTTTTACAAAATGTGATGCCCATGCAATTTCAGTTATAATTCTTATTCTTAATCTGGAATTTTCATTTGCACCTGCATATACATCGTTTACATACAGTTTTTTACCTGATAATTGATATTTTGCTATATTTAGCAAATTATTCCATTGTTCTTTACTTATAGCTTTGTTATCGGAACTTTTTTTACCAGGTTGTGCCCACCAAACAAGTGGTTCTGTAATCTCATCTTTTACAATATACTTATCTTTTGGACTTCTGCCTGTAAATATACCTGTATCAACAGCAACAGCACCTAAATTAGTTACTATCCCTTTTTCGTATCCTTCTAAATTTACATCTGTTTCGTGTTTAAACATTTCTTCGTATGATAGATTATAATATAATTCTGATACTTGTTTAATGCCTACTTCAGATAACTCTTCTAATATTTTATTTATCATAATTATTATTTTATTTTTTCATTATTTTTTTTCTATTGATAAAATCATATCACCTTTATTAACAATAGAACCTTGCTTAACCATGACTTTCGACACTAAACCTTCTGCTTCTGCCACTATTTCAACAAATTCATGATGTGGTTCTGTATAAATGTAACATATTGCTTCACCTTTCTTAACATAATCGCCTTCTTTTAGAAAACTATCTTCTATAATTTCGTGAAATCCGAAAACAACTTGTCCTTTAACTGGTGCTACAAATAATACCTTATTTGGATCATTATTTTTTTGCATTGTATTATGTTCATCTTCTTTTTTATTTGACACTTCTATATGTTTTTTACATTCTTTTTCTTTTGCTTTAAGTATTTCTTCTTCAAATCGTTTTTTTGCAATTCCTGTTTTATAATCAATATATTGTCGTTCATGCATTGCTAATTCAAACAGTTCTTCTTCATCTTGTCCAACATCCCATTTGTTTTCTTCTATTATTTTGCGGTATTTATCTAATTCATCGGGATATGCATCTTGAGGATTTCCTTCGTAAAATTCATACCCTTGTTTTTTTGCTAATTCGATTATTTCTTCCGATAGTAGTCCGGGTAGCTTACCTGCTTTACCTAATATCATATCCCAAGTATTTTTATCAATCATTTGAAATCGCTCTTTGCCTTGCAATACAAACATAACATTAAGTAATGCTACATTTTTAACATATTGGCTGAATGGTGTTACTAACGTAGGGTATCCCATCTTTGGCCATATATAAGCAACTTCATCGAAAAGCATAATTAAAATCTCATCTTGTGTTAATGTTTTTTTACCAGCATTTTTCAAAAAATTATTAATTCCATCTAAAACTCCCTTCAAATCAGCCATCATACTGCCCATCATTCCACCTGGCAATCCACATCCAAGTAATAATGAAGATATATTTCTGTTTGTTGGGTCTATGAATAAACCTAACCATTCGTCGATAAATTGCTGATTTAAACGCCTTGCTTCCATGTATGCCTTCATATTTACCGAAGGAACTTCAAAACCAGCATCGTGCAACATCTCTCTAACAGAAATAACATCGGGATGTACCATACCCCACGATAATGGCTCTATAGCTACATCCACATAATCGGCACCAGCACGACAAACTTCAAGAATAGAAGCTATTGATAATCCTGGACCAGAATGACCATG
>JBBIKO010000116.1:2828-6500 GCA_037445415.1 Bacteroidota bacterium | reverse complement strand
AAACTGTAAAATAAAAACTAAAAACCATATTTGTAACATTGTGGTTAAAATACCCATTAAAACATTTAACCAGTTTATTTCAATAGTTGTTCTTAAATATGGGTTTAATACAATTCCTTCTATTTTTTCAGGCAACAAAATGTTAGCAATTATACCAGCTATAATTCCCAAAACTATTCTAAATAAAGCTATACGATATGTTGCAAATCTTAATTTCATTAGAATACCTGTTTCTATTATTAAACTATGCGAAAATCCTATTACAATACCAAGTATAGTAACTTCTCTTACATTTAAGCTCAAAGCGGGAATGGTAGCTATTCCAGCATAAACATTACCAAAAAAAGAAGCTAAAATAGTAACCGATGCTTTGCCAGGTAATCCTATCGCTTGCATTAAAGGCTCTAAATAAGGGCTTAACCAATCAAAGAAACCAATTTGACGTAAAAAAGTTGCTAATAACGATAAAGGAACATACACTTTTATTAAAATCCACGTAACATCGTTGGCTGAATTAAAAGAGGTTTTAAAAATATGTTTGTACATAAATGCTAAAATGTGTTTCAAAGGTACTTGTTTTTTGATACAGTTAAAAAGTTTTCCTACAATCAAAAAAAAATGAAAAAAAAATTAAATTAGGTGTAATAGTATCAGATAACTTTTTACTTTGTTCTGATATTAGCCAGAACAAAACAAATACTGAAATGTTGTTTTAGAAAAAACTTTTAACCAATTTTAAATCGTTGTTTTTATTTTAAATAAAAAAATTCAGATAAACTTGTGCAGATTCTTTATTCTTTAATAAATTTTCTAACATAAATACTTTCGTTCGAGATTTTAATTTTTATATAATAAATTCCCTTAGAAAGTGTTGTAATTGGTATAAGGTTAGATTTTATTTGTTTTTCAAGTACTTTTTGATATAAATTGTTAAAAATGCTAATTCCCTCAATCATATCGGTTGTTAATATCATTAACCAGTCTTTTGCAGGATTAGGATAAATAATAAGTTTATCTTTATTGAAAGTTTCTAATTCTGTGTTTTGTAAATTTAATATTACAGAATGACTCGATGTACAGTATTGATCGATTGCTGTTAGAACTACTGTATAGATTCCATCTGAATTGTAAATATTATAAGGTGAAACATCGTTACTTGTATTTCCATCACCAAAATTCCAAATGTATGATGATGCATATTGAGACAGGTTGTTAAAAACTACAAAAAATGGAGATTGTTGATTTAAAATAGTGTATGAAAAATTTACAACTGGCGATTGTAAAACATATATGCTATCTGTATAAGTACTGTTTCCATTAGCATTGTATGCGTTCAAAGTTACATAATAAACTCCAGGAGTATCGTAAGTTATTGTTGGGTTAGACCAATATGATGTTGATGGAGTTCCACCATTAAAAAACCATACTAGTGAATCTGCATATAATGTATGACTATAAAAAGTTATTTGTTGTCCAGAACAAACAGTATCGTTTGAATAGGTAAAATAAGAAATAGGAATCATTCCGTTAGGCAAAGAAATAGCACCATCCGAAGAATAAATATTTGACCAAAGTCCAGCATTATTTTTTGCTTTAACATTTATGTAATAAATTTGACCTTGTTGCATGTTGAGATGTATGGAAAAATAAGTTAGATTATGATTATTTGTCCAACCTATTACATCAATTATGCCAGGTTGAGTTCCAATAGAGTACCAGTATTCTGCAATTCCAGAATTTTGATCATCAAAAACATTCCAGTTTCCTGTTATTATATTGTTTGATGTAATTGTATCAGTATCGGTTCCAAGACCATCACGAATTGTGGAATTATAAATTGGTTTACTCCAATCTACATTTAAATCATGATATGCAATAGCTGATAAATTATTATTAGCATCAACTACAATAGATTTTATTTTGGCTGCATAAGTTTGTGGATCAGAATTTTGATAACGAATGTCTTTATTCATATCGCCAAGGGTAACAGTTACTTGCGGAAAACGTGAACGATATACTTTTAATTCTGTAACATATATTTTACTATTGCCAGTTCTAAAGCTTATATAATTTCCGTTACTTGAATAAGGAATGTTATCTGTCCAACTGCCTAAAAAGACATCATCTCTCCAAACACAAATTTTCCCTAAAATTCGGTCGTATGTTATTTTAAAGTCGTACATTTGGTTAACATTAGTTATTATGTTTGATATAGTATGCTTTAAATGAAAAGTATCGTTAATTACTTTGTAAAACTGTAGTTGCTTGTCTTCTACTCTAAACCAAATAAAATAAGAATTTCCTCTATTTGGAAGATTAGCATTATTGCTAAAAAAATGAAAACCAAATCGTTTGTTAGTTCCTGAACCCGAAACTTTTGCTTTGAAATGAAATAAATATCTGTTAGATAAAGTTTGATTTAATGATGCATAAATGTTAGTATTTGTAAGTGCTTCATCTGACTGTATGAGTTCACCATTAATAACATTCCATGTTCCGTTATAAATAGTCCAATGTGGTTGTAAAATATCGAAGTTGTCTCCAAAAAATCCTCTTTGACTATTTGCTCCCCAATACTGCCCGTCGAAGTCTAATACCTGATAAAATGATTTTTCAACCGAATAATTATCCGAATCACTAAAAGTTGCTGTAAAATCTTGCGTTTTCCATAAGTCTTGAGTTGAAATATTAGTTGTTGGTGGCATAATGTCTTCTAAGCATTGCCATTTCGCCATAAAACCAGAATTTGTAGTTGCACCATCGCTTTTAAAACGCAGAGTTAAAAATGGTTGCGTTGTTGTAATTATGCCTGGACTGTTTGTTCCAGTAAATGCACCTATTAAAGGCGAACTTATATTAGGTCCATTATAAAGCCATAAGCTATCTTTATTTGCTTCTAAGTTAAACGATTGAAATGTCAATTGAACAGCGTACGCATTAGCTGGACTTATTGTATAAATATAATTTTCGTTGTTGTAATAATTTCTATCAGGACCTCCCATGTCAAAAATTGTGTCCGAACAAGCATTTGAAAAACATGTTGTTAATTTTTCTTCAATTTTGTTCCACAAATCTGCATAACCATCGTCATAACCAAGTGCCCATATTGCAATTCCAGCTATTCCTCTTTTCCAAATCAATTCCATTTTCTTCCCTAATGTATATCCATCGTCTATCCAACATTGACGCCACGATGTGCCATCATGAAAAACGTAATATGGTACGAAACTCGAATAATTAAAATATTTGTTGTTCGAACTGTAATTTCCAGAAGTATTATTTTTAACAACTCTATATGTTCTTGAAGAACCTGTACTAGTTGTGCTTGATGGAACAGAATTACCAGAAGTTGGCCATTCTATTCCATAATATGGCAGTCCTAAAACTAATTTATGTGGAGGAACTCCTGTATTTAAGTAATAATTTATACTTTTTGATACGTTATAATCATAAGTTGAAGTCATGCTATATAATGGAGAAGTTGGTCCTGCAGTAGAACTACCACTATAATAATAATCGTACCCCATGATAGTAAATAAATCAACATAATTTTTCAAAGTAGCTATATCAAAAACATTATTCCAATCAACAGCATATAAACATAAACTTACTTGTGAATTTGGAATTTGTGAATGAAATTGTTGGTGGTGCTATTCCTAAAGAATTTATACC
>JBBIKO010000116.1:0-2818 GCA_037445415.1 Bacteroidota bacterium | reverse complement strand
AATTGATTACATAAATTAATCATGAAATTAGTAAAATTTGTTTTTTGACTTGCTGGAACACCTTCAAAATCTATGTTAACACCATGAGCACCTCTTGAACTTACAAGATCTATAAGTTTATTAATCAAAGTCTGTTGAGCTATACTACTTGAGAAAAATGTTGCATGATTGCTAAATAATGTAACACATAAATTAACACGAACACCATTAGCCAATGCTTGAGTAACAACATTGGCTGTTTCCCAATTATTAGTTGTTATTGGATTCCCTGTAGAAGGATTTACTACATACGAAAAATATGAAAGGTCTGTAAGTAAAGACCAATCATAATTCGCTTCTAATCCATTGCTCCAATATGGGTGCCAACCAAAAACAATTTTATTTAGTACACATGATTTATTTTTTAATCGACCATTGGGTTTACTTTCGCCTCTTATTGCAGACCATTCTTCTTCTGTTTCAAAATTAAATTGACTATAATATTCTAGTTCTTGTTGGTGGATACTTTTAAAGCTTTGAGAGTTTAAGTTACATAAAAATAAAAGAACTAAAAAAGAAGATAATAGCACTTTTATAAATAATTTATAATTCATAGCTAAATGTATTTATAATTTTTCTCAAAATTAAAGTTTATTTATTAAATAATAAAGTGAAAGATCTATTAATTTAAACAATAAACTTAACATATCAAAAATACAGCATGTTACAATTTTTTTGATAAAAAAACAGATAAATATTTTGTAGATATTTATTACTTAATTATTTTTGAAGTTAATTTTAAATTCTAACTATGAAACAAGTTTTAGGAATACTATTATTAAGCATTATTTTAACAAGCAGTTATGCCCAAACAGAAGTAGAAATTATAAATCAAACAAAAAAAACTGAATTAGACAGTAATTTAATTAAATGGAAAGCAGCACTTATTAAAGATTCAATTCTTCAAGCCCAAAAAAATAAAGTAATAAATGTATGGTGGGCAGATAAAGTTATTGCTTTTTCATCGCAGTTTTCAAAAAAAGACAGGTCAGCAAATCAAGCGTTAAGTGCACCAAATGTCTATCCAACAGGTGGAGATGCATATACAAATTGGTGTACAAAAGAAGTTGATGGGAAAGAAGTAGATAGAAATGCTTTTATTCGAGTTGGTTTTAAAAGTCCTGCACAAATTCAACAAGTCGTAGTACTTGAAGGCTCAAATCCCGGAGCTGTTACTAAAATAACTGTTTTTGGTGAGAAGGGTCAATCACAAGTAGTATATGAATCTCAACCCAAAAATTTAGGAATACGGACAAGAATTCTGAATATTTTTCTTCCTCAGCCTACTGATTTTTATGTAAAAGAAGTAGAAGTTCGTTTAGATCCCGTTGCAGTTATTGGGCGAAATGGTATAGATGCAATTGGTATTTCAGATAGTAGGGATAGTATCAAATGGTCAATAAATATAGTTCCATTGCTCGAGTTTCCATCAAAACCCGAAAATATAGGCGATGCCATTAACTCTATTTACGACGAAGTAGCACCTATGATTTCACCCGATGGAAAAATCATATATTATACTCGCAAATTTCATCCAGATAATGCAGGTGGAAATAAAGATGAAGACGACATATGGTATTCAATAAAAGACGATAATGGAAACTGGACACCTGCTAAAAATATTTCTGCTCCGCTTAACAATCAATATAATAACTTTGTACAATCTATTACTCCAGATGGAAATTCCTTATTATTAGCAAACATTTATAATAAAGATGGTTCTACAGGTCCAGGAGTTTCTTTAACATATAAAACTCGTCAAGGGTGGGCATTTCCAGAAAAGCAAGTAATAGACGATTTCTATAACATGAGTCCTTTTGCCAACTATTTTCTTTCAAATGATGGACAATTTTTAATTATGGCTTTAGAGCGTAAAGATTCGTACGGTGAATTAGATTTATATGTAAGTTTTCGTAAAGACGATAATAAATGGTCTAAACCACTAAATTTAGGACCAACAATAAATACAATGGTAAATGATTATTCTCCTTTCTTGGCAGCTGATGGTGTTACATTATATTATTCTACAGCAGGTAAATCTGGATTTGGCAAAGAAGATATTTTTATGACTACTCGTTTGGACGATACATGGCAGAATTGGACAGAACCTATGAATTTAGGACCTGTTTTAAATAGCTCTGAAAGCGATACAAAGTATAATATTCCGGCATCAGGAGAATATGCATATTTCTCATCAACAAAAAATTCAAAGGGGAAAAATGACATATTGCGTATTAAATTGCCATCAAAAGCTAAACCTAAGCCAGTAGTTCTTATTTCTGGAAAAGTGTTAAACGAAAAAACAAATCAACCGGTAGATGCACGTATAATAGTAGAAGAACTTCCAAGTGGAAAAGAAGTTGCGGTTGCAAGAACAGATCCAAGAACCGGGGAATTTAAAATTATTCTTCCTGCTGGGAAAAAATATGGATTCCGTGCAATCGGACTTGGTTTTTTTGACTTAAATAAATATATAGATTTAACAGATGTTACGGAGTACACTGAAATAGAAGACGAAATGTTAAGATTGTCACCTATAGAAGTAGGTTCAGTTGTTCGTTTAAACAATATATTCTTTGAATTTGCTAAAGCAGTGTTACTTCCCGAATCGTTTCCTGAATTAGACAGAACATCAGATTTTTTAAAGAACAATCCTACTATAGTAATTGAAATAGGCGGTCATACAGATGACATAGGCTCGGAAGTTACAAATCAAAGATTATCGGAGAAAAGAGCAAGAGCTGTTGCAGATTATATTATAAGCAAAGGTATTGATCCT
>JBBIKO010000115.1:0-6521 GCA_037445415.1 Bacteroidota bacterium | reverse complement strand
GCTCAACTTTTACGCGAAGTTGCATCTAAAACATCCGACAATGCAGGTGATGGGACAACTACCGCAACCCTGTTAGCACAATCAATAATCAACATTGGTATAAAAAACGTAACTGCTGGTGCAAATCCCATGGAGTTAAAGCGTGGTATTGATAAAGCAGTTAATGAAGTTGTAAAATTCTTAAAGTCTATTTCACAAGAAGTTGGCGACGATTACAATAAAATTGAACAAGTAGCAAGAGTTTCGGCAAACAACGATGAAGAAATTGGTAAACTTATTGCCGAAGCAATGAAAAAAGTTAAAAAAGAAGGTGTAATTACAGTAGAAGAAGCAAAAGGTATTGAAACAACTGTTGAAGTTGTTGAAGGAATGCAATTCGACCGCGGATACATTTCACCTTACTTTGTAACTAATCCAGACAAAATGGTTGCTGTACTGGAGAGTCCGTATGTCCTAATATGCGATAAAAAAATCTCCAGCATGAAAGAATTCTTACCTATTCTTGAAACAACAGTTCAAACAGGACGTCCTTTAATGATTATTGCAGAAGATGTTGAAGGAGAAGCATTAGCAACATTGGTTGTTAATAAATTACGCGGTTCGTTAAAAGTTGTTGCTGTTAAAGCTCCTGGATTCGGTGATCGTCGTAAAGAAATGCTCGAAGATATTGCAATATTAACTGGGGGAACTGTTATTACCGAAGAAAGAGGCTTCAAATTAGAAAATGCCACCATTGACATGCTTGGTATTGCCGAAAAAATAATAATTGATAAAGAAAACACCACTATTGTAAACGGTTCAGGTAAAAAAGAAAACATAGAAGCACGCATCAAACAGATTAAAGCCCAAATGGAGAATACAACTTCACAATACGATAAAGAAAAGTTACAAGAGCGTTTAGCCAAATTAAGTGGTGGTGTAGCAGTTCTATACATTGGAGCAGCTACTGAAATAGAAATGAAAGAAAAGAAAGATAGAGTTGACGATGCACTTCATGCAACTCGTGCTGCTGTTGAAGAAGGAATTGTTCCTGGCGGTGGTGTTGCTTATATTAGAGCAATAGAAGCACTTAATAAACTAAAAGGCAATACAGACGACGAACAAACAGGTATAGAAATAGTAATACGTGCTTTAGAGGAGCCATTGCGTCAAATTGTAGCTAATGCAGGATTAGAATCTTCTGTAGTTGCTAATAAAGTAAAAGAAGGAAAAGACGACTTCGGCTTTAATGCTCAAACAGAAGAATATTGTAATTTATTCAAAGTTGGCGTAATAGACCCAACAAAAGTATCTCGCATAGCTCTTGAAAATGCAGCATCAGTAGCTAGTGTATTCTTAACAACCGAATGTGCAATCTGCGAAATTAAAGAAGAAAAGCCTGCTATGCCATCTCCAGCAGGAATGGGTGATATGTACTAAAAACAATTACCTTACAATTAGAAATTTTAGAGAAACTGTCCATTTTTTCGGACAGTTTCTTTTTTTTAGAAAATAATTTGATTATGAATTATTCAAATATTTAAAAAGTTTAAGTATTTTAGCATGATTTTATTTTACAAAATAATTAATGAAGCTAAAATTATATATATTATTGATTTTGATTATAAATGTATTTCTACCTATAATTACATTTTCACAACATTACACAAAACCACTTATAAAATTCAAACATTATTCAGTAGACGATGGATTATCTCAAAGTTCTGTTAATTACATATTTCAAGATAAAAAAGGATTTATTTGGCTTGCAACACAAGACGGATTAAATCGCTTTGATGGTTATAATTTTAAAATTAATCAACACAATCCTCTCGACACAACTTCAATTTTAGCTAATTGGATTTTTGGCATAGATGAAGATGATTTTGGATATATATGGTTGGCAACACAAAAAGGAGTTACACGACTTGACCCTAAAACAGATAAATTTAAACATTATTACATAACAAATCAAAAAACCAATAACCTTGAAGAGGTATATCGTATTTTAGTTGGTAACGATGGCTTTATATGGTACATAACAGCAACTACATTATACAAACTTGACACTTTGTCAGGAAAAGTTACTCATTTTGAACACGAAATAGATTATTTTGTTTCAAATAAAAGCGACAAAGGATTTCCAATGTTTGATGATGGAGAAGGTATTTGGTTAGGTTCTGGTTCAGGACTTTTTTACTTTATAAAAAAACTCGAAGTATTCAAATCATACAAGCATAACCCTGAAAAACAAAACAGCATATCTGACAATTATATTACTGGAATAACTAGCGATAATAAGGGAAATATTTGGATTAGTACGAAAAATGGATTGAATAAGTTTGAGAAAAAAACAGATAAGTTTATAAATTATTATACCAACGAAAAATCTCCAAGAAACGGACCATTAGTAAATTATATTAACGACGTTCTTTTCAGTAAAAAAGGATATATTTGGTTAGCAACTTATGGTGGTGGACTTTCCATCTTTGATCCTGTTAACAATGTTTTTTATCACTATACAAAAAATGAAACAGAAAATAATATACATTCAAATTATTTGCTTTCTTTATACGAAGATCGCTCATTAAATTTGTGGATCGGACTAGATGCCGAAGGATTAGATATTGCAGACTTGAAACCACAAAAATTTTCAAATCTTCGTTCTTCAAGTCAAAAAAATGGTTTCTTTTTATCATCAAATACTATTGGTTCAATATATGCAGAAAATGATTCAATTTTATGGATAGGAACATGGGAAAATGGTCTAAATATAGTAAACCGTAATACACTTACCACAAAAATTATAACAACCAATACTTCACCTGACAAAATTGTTGGAAATAATGTACATAGCATTTTCCCCGATAGTAAAGGTCTTATCTGGATTTGTACAAGAAGCGGAATATCTATTTACGACAAAAAAACAAAAAGTTTTAGCTCTATTGACGATTATTTTAAAATCGACATAAACAACAGATTTAAAGACTTAAGAATATACGATATAAAAGAAGATTTTAAAGGGAATATATGGATATCAACAAAAAATGGCTTATTCAGATTTAATTATCAATCTAAAACAATTAATTTATTTACAGCAAACTTTGAAGATTCTTTGTCGTTGTATGATAATACAGTACTTTTAACAATTTGCGATAAAGATGGTTTTATCTGGATAGGAACCAAATCAGGATTAAATCGTTACGATTACAATACAAATAAATTTTATAGAATATCAAATAATCGTATTTCTGTAAATGACAATAAAAGATATACTGCGCCAAGCAACCCTTATATTTATCATATTGCAGAAGACTTATTTGATGAAAATATTTTGTGGATTGGAACTGGTTCTGGTTTAAACAAATTTAATAAAAAACATTAACATTCGAATATTACACTATTGAAGATGGCTTGCCTAATGGAACCATATACGAACTTATTCAAGACAAAAACGGTAATTTATGGATGAGTACAAATAGAGGATTAGCATTTTTAGACACAAAACAAAATATAATTACAGCCTATAACACAGAAGATGGAATTCAAGGATTAGAATTCAATAACGGAGCTTCGCATATCGCACCTTGGGGTGAAATATATTTTGGAGGAATTAATGGGGTTACAATTATTAATCCATCCGAACAAAAATTAAACAACTTTTTACCCAATGTTGTTTTTACAACATTAGAAAAAATTGATGCACATGGAAATAAAATTGCATTAAACATTACTGATGAAAAAAATATAGAACTTAATTATAACGACCACTCTATTATTTTTTCATTTGCCGCACTTGAATTTACAAAACCACGTAAAAATTCTTTTAAATACTTTCTTGAAGGCGTTACAAATAATTGGGTTTTTATTGGAAATAAAAATATTCTTGAAATTGGAGCTTTATCACCAGGAAAATATAAACTATACATAATAGGAAGTAATAATGATAATATATGGAACGAAGATCCAACCGTAATTTCAATTATCGTCAAACCACCATTTTACAAAACAATTTATGCATATATATTTTATGCACTTGTTTTCAGTTCTATAGTATTTTATTATGTACGTTCTAGGACAAGAAAACTAAAAGCTGCTAACGAAGCCTTACGCGAAAAACAATTGGCTGCTTTAGAAATTGCTAGGCAAAAAGAAGAACTTTCAGTAAAAAATAAGAACATAACCGATAGTATAAACTACGCTAAAAGAATACAAGAGGCATTACTCCCCTCCGAATTTCTTTTCCGTAAATTACTTTCTGATTCTTTTATATTATACAAACCACGCGATATTGTTTCGGGTGATTTCTATTGGATAACAGAAAAAGAAAGTAAAATTTTTATTGCAGTTGTTGATTGCACAGGGCATGGAGTTCCGGGGGCTTTTATGAGTATCATAGGCCACGACTTGTTACGTAATATCACACGCGAGCAAAACATTGAAAACCCAGGCGAAATATTAAATCTGTTAAATTTAGGAGTATCCGATACATTTAGCAAGCAAACAACTGATTATGAAATTAAAGATGGTATGGATATTTCGCTATTAGTTATTGATAGAGCCAATAAACAATTGCAATACGCCGGAGCTTTTAATCCAATGTACATAATACGAAACAAGCAACTTACAGAAATTAAAGGAAACAGATTTGCTATTGGGAAAATTGAAGGAAATGAACATAAAAAATTTGATTTACATTTATTCGATTACGAAAACAACGATGTAATATATTTGTTCTCAGATGGATACGCCGACCAAATCGGTGGTCCTTTACAAAAAAAATTCAAATTTCGACGTTTCCAACATCTACTACTTTCTATTCATTCACTATCATTACAGAAACAAAAAGACTTTCTTGATGAAACTTTTAATAACTGGAAAGGTGAACTCGAACAAGTTGATGATATTCTTATTTTAGGAATTCGCTTATAAAATATGAAATTATCTGTTATTATTTCGTTTCTTTTTGTTAGCAATTACCTGTTTTGCCAAATAGACACAAACAATATGTTTATTTATACCCCTTCTTCCACATTAAAAGAAGGTGTTTACTTGACTTTTGATATGTTTATAAAACAAAAACCTTTATCATTCGATAAAATTCTTTTATCTAATAACGAAAGCTCTATAGAAAACTTACTCAAACAAAAAAGCATCTTATATACCGACAATTATGGATTTACAAAAGAAATTGAAACTCGCTCTATTTGGGGTTATGTAACAAATAACGCTCTATTTGTTTATTACAACAAAGAATTTTTTAGAGTTTCGTATCTTGGCTCTATAGCCCATTTTATTGCTACACAAACGGTAAAAAACTATATACCCCCTTACGACCCATATTATGGATATTACAATCTTTATCCAACTTCATCACTCGAAACAACACAACTAATTCAAAATGTAATTGATTTTAAAACAGGAAAAATTCTTCCTTTCTCACCTGACGTTATCTTAGCCCTTATATCAGACGATAAACAATTATTTGAAGAATATAGTCAACTAAAAAAAAGAAAAAAGAAAGAGCTTATGTTTTTATATATCCGAAAATATAACGAAAAACATCCATTATACCTTTACAAATGAAAATAATTTTGATATATATATTAATATTGAGCATAGTTTCGACAACTTATGCTCAATTAGAAGTACCTTCTAATGAATTAATTACAAAATTTCTAAAAACCAAAACATATTTTGTATTAGACAACGACCCTTTCTCAGAATGTAATATTCAACTAAAGTCGGCTGCTGAAAAGTTTTGGACACTTACACAATACGAAATCATTGGAGTCGAAGAATTTGAAATAAGAAGAAAGAAAACAGAATACTCATTTGTTTCTATTGATGAAGTTTATTTCGATAACGTAAAAAGCCCTACTAAATATAAATTTTTATGTATATATCTTGGTGGTAATTATAAAACAGAAAGCGATATGCCACAATTAGTTACTATTCCTTTGGCTTATACCGGCGAAGATGAATCGAACTACGCATACAAAATTGGAACATTTTTGATTTTTGCACAAAACCATATTCAAACATTATTGAAAAATCCAAACTTTAAAAAGTCTGATATTATAGATTACTACAACCATAACAAAGCAAGCTTAGAAAATAAAACACTTTATTTGGTAAAAGAAGAAATTGAATCACAATTACAATCAGAACAAGTATTTAAACGAATTTATCCCTATTCTTTCAAATTTGTAACACGAGAAGATATTGAACAAGCAATAGATAATAAAGATCCAAATATTGCTTTCTTGCATAAAGTAGGGATAGGAAAAAAACATGGTTCTAAAACCTACAAAATCATTTTAGACACAAAAGATGCAAAAATATATTATTACAACTATCATACTGTAAGTCAAAATAAACCTGACGCTTTATTAGAAATGGATGTAAAAGATTTAATAAAATAAATTATGAGCGACGATAAAAAAATTATTTTTTCAATGGTTGGTGTAAATAAAATACACCCACCTCACAAACAAGTATTAAAAAATATTTATTTGAGTTTTTTTTACGGAGCAAAAATC
>JBBIKO010000114.1:0-6534 GCA_037445415.1 Bacteroidota bacterium | reverse complement strand
AAGCAATTTCTCTCGAACATTCAACAATGATAAAATCGCGGCAAATAGCAAAATCGTTGGGATTAGAGATGAAAATAGGTGATGTTGAATATCAAGGTGATAAAGCTAAAGCAATTTTTTATTACATTGCCGATGATAGAGTTGATTTCAGAGAGCTGATAAAATTATTAGCATCTGAATTTAAGGTAAAAATAGAGATGAAACAAATTGGTGCTCGTCAAGAAGCAGGCAGAATAGGTGGTGTGGGGTCGTGTGGTAGAGAACTTTGTTGTTCTACATGGCTCGATAATTTTGTTTCTGTTCCAACTACAGCTGCAAGATTACAAGAATTAGCACCTAATCCTCAAAAATTGACAGGTCAATGTAGTAAATTAAAATGCTGCTTAAACTACGAATTAGATGTTTATATTGACTATCGAAAATCATTCTCCGATTCATACGATTTATTACAAATGCTTGATGGAGATTTATTTTGTCAAAAAGTTGATATTTTTAGAGCTTTGTTTTGGTATTCAAAAGAAAAAGAGTCAACAGTAGATATGATACCTCTATCGCTCGAACAAGTTAAGTTTATTTTGGAAGAAAACAAAAAAGGCAATAAACCAGATTTGAATGTTATTTTAGGAATAAAAAAGGTAAAATTTCAAGATTATAAAAGCGATTTTAAATCGGGTATAAGTGAAATTGCTATTCAAAATCAGAATCATATAAATTCGAAGAAAAAATGATAGAAAAAATTTGGAAATAAAAATTAAACATTTTACCTTTGCAGTCCCAATAATGAATGAATAAAAAGGCCCGTTCGTCTAGGGGTTAGGACGCAAGATTTTCATTCTTGAAACAGGGGTTCGATTCCCCTACGGGCTGCAAAACTAAAAATAAAAAGAATGGCAAATCATAAATCTGCAGAAAAGCGTATTCGTCAAACTGAAAAGCGTCGTTTAGAAAATCGTTATTATGCTAAAACTACCCGTAATGCAATAAAAAAATTACGTGCAATAAAAGAAAAAAAAGAAGCATTAGAACTATTTCCCAAAGTTATTAGCATGCTCGATAAATTAGCCAAAAAAAATGTAATACACAAAAATAAAGCATCTAACCTAAAATCTAAATTAGCAAAATACGTTCAAACACTTACTTAAAAAAAGGTTATCTTAATAGTATTATATATTAAAAGTCTTCCTAAATTTGGGAGACTTTTTTGTTATATGAATAGCAAAAGTAAAAACACTATTAGACAATGGGCAGAAGAAGATCGCCCAAGAGAAAAACTCATAAAAAAGGGTGTTCGCTCTTTAAGTGTTGTAGAATTATTGGCTATACTTATAAAGACAGGAACAGCGAATCAGACAGCTATAGATCTTGCAAGACAGTTATATAAAGAAGCTGAAAATAATTTAAATAATCTTGCTACTTTCGATTTACATAAGTATAAGAAAGTTAAAGGACTTGGCAATACAAAAGCCGTTACAATAATAGCTGCACTCGAATTAGGAAAAAAACTAATAGTTGAAGAAAAATTAAATTCGCCAAACTTAAACTCAAGCAGAGAAGCTTTTATATTCTTTCGTTCACTATTTGCCGATAATTTGAAAGAAGAAGCGTGGTTTGTTACACTTAACAATGCAAATAAACCAAAAGGTCATCATTGCCTCAGTAGCGGTGGAAAAACATCAACAGTTATAGATGTAAGGCTTATTTTAAAACAAGCTTTGTACGACGACGCCACATCTATAATTCTGGCACATAATCATCCTTCTGGAAATATTAGACCAAGCCAACAAGATATTGAGATAACAAAAAAACTTAAAGAAGCATCGCGTTTATTGGACATCACTTTACTCGATCATTTAATTATTAGCCAGAATGAATATTATAGTTTCGCGGATGAAGGAATATTGTAATGTTACTTATATATGTTCCATATAAAACTAATCGAATAGAATATACGTGGAATTTTATTTTTAATGAAGCAACAAAGGTACCTTATGTATTAACAACATCAGTTGAAGAATTTAGTGCGTATAACGGATCAAAATTTGAATATTCTAATAAAAAAACACAAAACGGTCTTTGGTTGTGGGCATCAAATTTATTATTTGAAAATAACATAACTTCCGAATATAAAGAAAAAAACTGTAAAGATTGGGGTTATGTTCTTTTTCCTACCGATAATACAGATTCGCTTATACCTTTCGATATACCGTCGGCTGTTTTTTGGCTAATTTGCCGATGCGAAGAATACATTTCCGAAAATACACCTTTTGATTTGCATAAGAGGTACGATTATCGTAACTCGTGGCTGTATAGCCGAAATTTATTAGATAAACCAATTGTTAATATTTGGATAATTGAATTCGTAAATAAAATTAGAACTTATTTCCCTGCTTTAATAGTTGAATTACCAAAATACAAATTTATATCAACTATTGACGTTGATAATATGTATGCTTGCAAAGGGAAATCAATTTTGCAGAACTTAGTAGGAGGAGTAAAATCTTTTTTTCACCAACGGATAAATTTGGCTTGGAATAGAATTACATATTTTTTTACAAATAAGGATTTATACGATACGTACGATGAAATATTGATAATACACAATAATTATAGAATAAAACCTGTTTTTTTTATTTTAACATCTAAACATACTTTATACGATAGAAACTTATTGCCACAAAATCCTTATTTTAAAAAAACTATAAATATTCTGAGTGAAAATGCTGATTTTGGAATACATTTCTCATATTATAGTTATGAACAAAATTCTTATGAATGGGAGTTAAATACGTTGGAGAATTTGTCGAAAACAAAAATTATTAAAAATCGTTTTCATTATTTAAGATTTAGAATACCCCAATATTATCAAAAAATTTATGAGTGTGGTATTTTAGAAGATTATTCGATGTTGTATGCTCAGATTGATGGATTTAGAGCAGGAACTTGTACGCCATATTATTTTTTTAATTTAAAATCAGATGAAGTAACATCATTAAAAATATTTTCTTCACCATTTATGGATAAACACTTAACAAAAAAATGGTATAATGAAAAAGCATATAATATTGACAAAATATTTAATTATATCCAAAATATTAAAAAATTTGGTGGTACATTTGTTTTATTATGGCATAACGAAACTTTATTTGAAAAAGAAAATTTCAAAAACACAAATTTAGATATATATAAAACAATAATAGAATATGCTATAAGATGAATTGGTATCATTTAAAACATAATGAAATAAACAAAGTATTGTGGGAAAAAAGCATATTAACAGCAACTAATGGCAATTTGTATGCATATTCTTGGTATTTAGATATTGTTTCACCTGGTTGGGAAGTTATTGTTTCGGACAATTACGAATTTATTATGCCACTAACTGTAAGTAAAATACTTAATTATAAAATATTACAACAACCTCTTTTTGCACAACAATTGGGAGTTTTTGTACAACATATAAGCTTAATAAACAATTTTAAAGAAGTTTCAAGCTATTTAATGCAGAAATTTTCTTACATTAACATGCAATTAAATAAATACATTTCGCAAGAACTAATAGCTTTTGAAAAAAAATCGAAAATTTTAACAAAAGTTAATTATGAATTAGATCTCATTCCACCTTATGATTATTTGTGGAAAAATTTTAATGATAATACTCGTAGAAATATTATAAAATCTAGAAAAGAAAACATAGATGTAAAAGTTAATCAGATAAATACAGAAACATTCGTAAATTTTATTCGTAAAAACCTTAACGAAAATGTTAAGGATCTAAAAGAAAAAGATTATCAGAAAATTACAGAAATAGTGAGTTTTACAAGAAAAAACAATATATCTAAACTATATTCTATACATAATTCTCATGGAGCTATCATTGCAACGGCTTTATTTGTATTTTCTCATAAAAAAGCTTATTACTTATTTGCTTCTAATAATACTGAAGGTAAAAATAAAAGAGCAATGTTTTTATTACTCGACGAATTTATAAAAAAGCATTCTGAAAACAATATCATCCTCGATTTTGAAGGTAGTATGATTCCAGGAATAGCACGATTTTATGGAAGTTTTGGTGCTGTGGCAACGAATTATTCTAATTGGATTTACAATAAATTACCCATTTATTTACGTTTGATAAAAAAATAAGAATATGAATATTATAAACTTAGGCGAACAAAAGACTTTATTAAATCAATTTGTTGCCGAATTGAGAGACGAAAATATTCAGAACGATAGCATGCGTTTCAGACGAAATTTAGAAAGAGTTGGCGAAATATTTGCATACGAAATAAGCAAAACATTTACTTACGAAGAAAAACAAGTTACAACACCATTAGGAATAGCCACAGTTTCTCTTCCAGTTCAAAAGCCTGTTTTAGCAACTATTTTAAGAGCTGGCTTGCCTTTGCATCAAGGACTACTAAATTATTATGATTCGGCTGATAATTCTTTTATTAGTGCTTTTAGAAAATACAGTAAAGACGGAACATTTCATATAGAGCTGGAATATATTTCGTGTCCGAATTTGGATAATAGAATATTAATTATTTGTGACCCAATGATAGCAACGGGTTCGTCTATTATTCTTGCTTATAATGCATTAATAGCTAATGGTATGCCAAAACATATTCACATAGTTACTGTTATTATTAGTAAGGATGCTATAAAAAAATTGCAAAAAACATTAAATATGAAAAATTTAACTGTATGGACAGCAGCAATAGATGAAGAACTTACCGTAAAATCGTATATTGTGCCTGGAATAGGCGATGCTGGTGATTTGGCTTATGGAAGCAAGGTTTAATTAATATAGCAAAAATAATTACTATAATATTACTTAGTCGTCCCTTAAAAATTTAATTTAAACATTTTTTTGGGAACATATCATTAATTTATATTTTTGGTTTATTTATAATTATTTATACAAATTTCCTAAAATAAGAAACAGATTAAAAAAAACTAAAAGATAAATTTGCACCTAAAAAGAAACAAAACGGATTATCTTATCAGAAAATAAAAAGATATATCTGGATTAGAAAAAATGGTGGTATAATAGGCATTTTATTATTAAATCCTTTTATATTACCTATACATTGGGCACATTTTTGGCGGTTCGTTTTTTTTGAAGAAAATTGCGTACAATTACATTTCTTATCAGTGCTTTAATTTTTTGGTCGGTTTTGTTAAGTTTTCTTGTTCATGTTATTGGTATCAGGTTCTGATTTTTTTGAAGGTTTATACATTAATATGCCCCCAATAAGAGATCCATATATCATTGATATGTAAGGATTTGAAGTTAGAGGACAAGTTCCTGATGCACAACCAATGAAATAATAATATGCATAACCACCAATTAAGCCTAATGTGCAACCTAAACAAGTTCTTGAGAAAATGTACTTTTTTAGTTTAGCAATCATAGCTTACAAAGGTACTATAAATAATTGAAAATTTGCATTTGTTGAAAGTTTATTAAAAATATTTAACACCAAAATTAAGATATAAATATATTTTAATAAAAAAACATTACCTTTATAGCATAATATAAAATTTTTATCATGCTAGTTTCAAAAAATAAAGTTGTAGAAATTTCATTTAAACTGAGTTTAGATGGTTTCGATGGAGAAATTGTACAAGAGTATAATAAAGAAGAACCATTTAAGTTTATTTTCGGAATAGGCGATTTGTTCGATGGATTTGAGAATAAAATTAATGGAATGTCTGTTGGTGATAAATTTAAATTTATGTTACCGGTGGACGAAGCTTATGGCGAAATTGATGAAGAAGCAATTATAGATTTTCCTTCTTCAATGTTTAATATAGATAAAGAATATGTATATGTTGGATCAGTTTTGCCGTTTAAAGATCAGGAAGGGAACGAAATTGAAGGCACTATAGTTGAAATAAACGAAAATACTGTTACAGTTGATTTTAATCATCCCTTAGCTGGCGAAGATTTATATTTCGAAGGAAAAATTCTTAATATTCGTGAAGCTACGTCAGAAGAATTGAAAAATCAATTTCCTAACTAATATTTATAGCATTTCTTTCCATTTTTTAAGTTTTTAGATTTTCTTATGTAAATTATTTTTCAATTTTCATATAATGATAAATTTTAAAGGATTTATTTTAGGGTTATAGTTAAATATACATAGAATAGTTCTATTATTTATTTGCCTTTTAAATTTATTGCTTATTATTTTTTATTTGAGAATAAAATATTTTTTCTTTCAATAAAAAAGTAAGGCATTATTGTCTTTCATTAAAAATGTTTTTTGTTTTCAAGAAAGAAATAATATCCATTTAGTTTATATGTTAAAAACAACACGAATATGACAAAAGTCATTGTTTTAGCATTTTTTTTTTGAACTTTATAAACATTGTTAATAGGCCTAAGTAACAATGAACGAATTTTTTTATGTTAAATTTAAAAACCTTTGTTTATGAAAAAAATATTTTTAGTACTTTTGGCAGGAGGTATGATAATTACAGCCTGCAAAAAAGAAGATGAGATGAAAAATAAAGTTGAGTCTTTATCTT
>JBBIKO010000113.1:4624-6545 GCA_037445415.1 Bacteroidota bacterium | reverse complement strand
CCAACACTCGAAAATGTGAAATCGTGGTTAGAATAAATAAAATACTATAAAACAGTATTTTAAGTTATTTTAAGGGTGCATTTTTTAAAAGCTCAACAAGGAAGTCCCAAAATTTTTGAACTGATTCTATGTGCACTTCTTCGTCGGGGGAATGAGGATAACGAATAGTTGGACCTATTGATATAACATCAAGATTTGGATAAGCTCCTAAAATAATTCCACATTCAAGACCAGCATGAATAGCTTTAATTTCAGGCGTTTTACCAAACATGTTAAAATAAACTTCTTGTGCCTTTTTTAAAATTTCCGAATTCAAATTTGGCTTCCATCCTGGGTAACCACTTGTAAATTCAACATTTGCACCTCCCAAAACAAAAACGCTATGAATTGCCTCTGATAAATCTTTTTTAGCCGAATCAACTGAGCTTCTTAATAAACAATTTAATAAAATTTGTTTGTCAGTTGTTTTTATAGATGCCAAGTTGTTAGATGTTTCAACCAGTCCATGCATTTCTGCACTCATTCTGATTACACCATTAGGACAACCGTAAACAGAATGAATAAGATTATTTTGTGTAGCCTTATCAATAAGCCATTCTGGTTTACTTATTTTTTCTGCGAAGAAAGACAAGTTTGGTTCTACGTTATGATATTCGTTATTAAATAAAGACTCAAATTCTTTCACGGCTACTAAAAATTCACTTTCAAGTTCAGATGGTAAAGTAATCCATACAAAAGCCTCGCGTGGAATAGCATTACGTAATCCACCTGCATCAATTTTTGAAATTCTAATGTGAAATTTTTTTGTAGCATATTTTAAAAAACGATTTAATAACTTATTGGCATTAGCTCTACCTGTATTTATGTCCATACCAGAATGCCCACCTTTAAGACCAATTAAAGATAATTTGAAAGCAACATGTTCTAGTGGTACCGATTCTTTAAAAAATGAAAATGAAATATTTGCATCCATTCCACCAGCACAACCAACATATATTTCTCCTTCATCTTCTGAGTCTAAATTTATTAAAATATTGCCTTTTAAAATACCTGGTTTTAATCCAAATGCTCCATTCATTCCAGCTTCTTCATCAACAGTAAAAAGTGCTTCGATGTACCCATGCTCTAAATTATTCGATTGAAGTATTGCCATTGCAGTAGCTATACCAATTCCGTTATCGGCACCTAACGTAGTTCCGTTTGCTTTGACTTTATCGCCAACTATAATTGGTTCAATTGGGTCTGACTCAAAATCATGAACTTTATCAGAATTTTTTTGAGGAACCATATCAATGTGCCCTTGCAATATTATACCTTTTCTGTTTTCGTAACCTGGTGTTGCTGGTTTTCGTAGTATTACATTTCCAATATCATCAATAATAGCCTCCAGATTATTGTTTTCTGCAATTTTTTTTATAAAAGCTGCTAATTTTTGCTCCTTTTTTGAAGGATGAGGAATATTGCAAATTTGTTCAAAAATTTCCCAAACAAATTTTGGATTTAAATGACTTAATTTTCCCATATATTTTTTGGTTTAAAATTAGTAAAATATTTTGTAAGAACACTAAAGTTTATAAAAACATAATATTTTCCGTAATAAATATTTCCAAGAAGATGGATTTATAAAATAAAGCAATAATGAATAAAAAATACTTAATTTAAAACTTAAAATTAGCTTACTAAAACCATTGATTTTAAGCGTACTAATATTATGTTTTTTTAACAGTTTAAAATAAAGCGAACTACTCTTTGCGTAGTCTTTTTTGATATTATGACGACGCCATTCTTCATTTATCCAGTGTATTGCTTTGTAATGTTCGGGGATTTCTGTATCAGTTGTTAAAAATTTTCTGATAATCAGCCATTTATCTTCATTTATGAAATCAAATATATAATTATTTAGAGACAATTCCTTTATGTA
>JBBIKO010000113.1:3556-4587 GCA_037445415.1 Bacteroidota bacterium | reverse complement strand
GTTATTTTCATTAATTGTTTTTATTGCTTCTTCGTAACATAATTTCATTAATTTACTATTTTTAGGACATTTCATTATATTTCCAACCGTGTCGAACACATGATGTTTTCTAAAAACATATGGTTCTTCGTAGTTTAAAGAAGAAATACAAGTAACATCCATATCTACCCACCACCCTCCGTATTTATAAAGCAATGCATATCTGAAAATATCTGAAAAACCAGCATAACTTCCTTTACCGTGTCCGTATTGATTAAAATTCTTATATTTAAAAACTTTTTCTTTTGGAATAATTTCGTTAGCATCTTTTACAAAAACTTGGGGTGGGAGAGGTGTAAGAATTTTTTCGTATGCCCACAAATAAAAGTCATGACCAAAATATCTAAATGAATGCAAAGTAAGTAACTCTAAATTACTTAGTTTATTTCCAATCCATAATCCGTGTATAATTTTATTTTCTGGAAGCATTTTTAAAGTATTCAATTATTTTGTCTGCTAAAACTTCGGCAAGTAATATTTTCGATTCTTTTGTCCATCCTGCAATGTGGGGTGTAATAATTACGTTTGGTAATTTTATAAGCTTTTTAAAAACCTGGTCTTTATTTAATTTCTCGAAAGAACTATCTTCGTACTCAATAACATCTAAAGCTGCACCTATAACTTTTTTTTCAATTAGTCCATTCAACAAATCTTTGGTATTTACAATGCTTCCTCTCGAAGTATTTATTAAGTAAAATGGTTTTTTACAATTATTTATAAAATTTTTATTTAAGTAATAATGAGTTTCATTTGTTAGCGGAATATGAAAACTAATTACATCTGCTTCTTCTTGAATTTTTTCCAATGATGTTTCTATAATTGTTTGACTACCATAATTTTTCTTATATTTGTCGTAAACAAGAATACGACAATCAAATGACAATAAATGACAATAAAATGACAACAAAGGACAATAAAAAATACTGTATATATAATACTGTATACTGTATATATAAGACTGTATAAATGACAATAAAAAATACTGTATATAT
>JBBIKO010000113.1:0-3546 GCA_037445415.1 Bacteroidota bacterium | reverse complement strand
AATTTTTTACAAAATTCTGTTCCAGTATTTCCATAGCCAATAATTGCAACTGTTTTTCCTTTTAGTTCGCTACCTCTGTTTTCTTCGCGTAGCCATTTTCCATTTTTAATTTTGTCGAATGATTTACATATATTGTTTAATAGAGCCAATAACATTCCTAATGCGTGTTCTGCAACAGCATTACGATTGCCTTCAGGAGAATTAAAGCATGCTATGTTTAGTTGACTTGCAAATTCTACATCTATATTTTCCATTCCAGAACCAACACGCCCAACACATTTTAGATTTTTTCCTTTTTTTAATAATGGTTTGTCTATTGGAAATTTGCTTCTTATAATTATGCCGTCATAATTTTCTATAATAAGAAGTGCATTATCGTAAGTTAAATTATCTATAAAGTGGCACTCAATACCAAAATTTTCAAGTTTTTGTGTTAAAATGTCGGATACTTTATCGGCTATTAAAAATTTCATGAATTATATTATGTTAAATAGGTTTGCGGTCAAAAAAAGGATTCTTATTAGTAGCTGAAAAAGGTATGCCTAGTGCTGATTTTACATCTGAAGTAAAGTAATTTAGTTCAATAGCCGCCTTGCCAACAGAAAACATTACTCGATTATCTAATCTGTAATCGGCTGCTAACGATATAGCCGAACCAACAGCAATTCCCAAATCGGTTAAATTATATACACATGGATGTTCTACGTTTTTATCTTTTTCGTTGCATGTATGCCATCCACACCATCCACAATTTTTCAACCCCAAAGATTTATATTTTGTACCAACTAATAAAATGGCCGAAGCACTTTTTATGTTTTCTGCATCACGTTTAAAAAACGTTACATTATCACGTTCGCTTATATGTTCCATGTGTTTCGATATAGTAACAATATCGTAGTCGGTTACTAAACAAATTTCTAAATTATCTATGCCTTTGGCTTTTGGTGCAGTACGAACAGCCAAAGCAATTTGTTTAGCTATTTCAATAATAGAATTGTCTCTTAAACTATCAAAATTTATTTTCATAAATGTCCTATAATTTATATTATGTTAAATAACCATATCATACTTAAACATGCATCTAACTTTTATAAACATCATTTCCCCGGTTATTAAAACTATAACTTTCAAGGTTATATCAAGTGATAACCTATTTATATAGCTCGTTTTCAATTTGTTCTGCTTTAATTTTATCATTTAAAGATGTATATGCTTTTAGAAGCATGTTAAGAATATTTTTGTTTTTAGGTTCGATTTCACGTACACTTTCTAAGTATGGAATTGCTTTTTTAAAAAGAAATTCATATTTCGAAGATGTTTCACGCTGTTTAAACTCGTTAACTCCTTCATTGTAGTAAATAACGCCAAGATTATAGTTTGCATTGAATAAAATTCTATTATCAGTTGGATTTTCTTTTAAAACTCTTTCAAAATATTCGATAGCACGGGCTTTATATTGACTTGCTGTACTCTGATATCCTTTTCTAGAGTATTCTTTTGCTATATTGTTGTATGCCTGTCCTAATACAAATAACATTTTCAAATCGGGGCTGGTATTTTGTTGTACAACTTTTTCCATTAGGTCGGCCATTTCAGTTAATTTTTTCATTTTACCAAAGAGATCTATAGCAGTCATTATAATATCAGGGTTATCTGGATAAATTTCAAGTCCTTTAAGTGCAACACCTCTTGCACTATTTGTGTCTTTCAAAGCAAGTAGCATTTCGGAATAATAAATATAAGCCAAAGGTTTCCCTGCTTGGCGTGCCTGATTGACTGGGGCATTAAGAACTACTAATTTATCGAAGTATTGTTTTGCTTTATCAAATTGATTGCTTTTATATGCTGAAATAGCAGTGTATAAGTAAACCGATTGTAAAGTAACTTTGTTGAAATCGAGTAAATTAGTTATAATAATCTGATCGCTACCTAATACATCTATACTTTCAAGAAATTTTTCAAAGTTAAGAAGAGCCTCTGGAAAGTTTTCTGAAATATTTTTTTCTATTGCATTATTATACAACGTTATAGCTTTATTGTAAAAAATTGTACTTAAATCAAAAAGCACATTAATTCGTTCAGATTCTAAGGTTTTCTTTTTATCAAGTTCTTTCAATTTTTTTACTGCTTCAAGGGCTTCAAATTCAGCATTTGGAGCTATTTTTTTATAAACAACACTTTTTGCCATTTCTTTATAAACATAAGCTTTTAAAAACCAATTTTCGGTATTTTGTGAAGTTGCTGGATCTGTTGTTAATTTATCAACTTGAATTTTTGCTTTATCTAATTTTCCTTCTATTTGTTGTATAAAAATTTCTCCCTTATTTGAAGGTATATTTTGAGAATATAAAATTGTTGCTTTTTGCAAAGTAAACAATAAAGAAAACGTTATAAAAATTAATTTTGCAGCCATAAGTTAATTTGATTTAATTTATCTGTTTGATTAGTTAATGTATATATAGTTTTCAACATTTTTAATATTATTTCTTCTTTTTGATATTCGTTTATGTAAGTTTCAAAATAAGATTGAGCTTGTTTGTAGATTTCAATAGCTTTATTTTGTTCAGTTTTATTCATTGCTTTTTTAATAAGTTTTGTTGCTCTATTGTAGTACATTGTTCCTAAATTATATAAAGCATCTTGGTATTTAAAATCTAAATCGAGAGATTTTTTATATAAATTTTCTGCTTCATTTTCGTTTCCCATTTGTTCGTAAATACTTGCTTTGATAAAATACAATGCGGCATTTTTAGGTTCTATCTTTAATGCTTCGTTTGTATATTTCAATACTTCTTCTATTTGATTATTTTTTAAATGTGTATTTATTAACTCTGAATAAAATTTAATAGCTTCTTGTGGAAAAAGAGTAATTCCTTGTTTTAAAGTTTCAATACATTTTTCTTTTTCACCATTTATTAAATATAATTGGCTTAACTCTATGTAAATGTTAGAACCACCAAATTTTAAGTTTATTAAAGTTTCGTAATATTGAATTGATTTTGAGAATTGTTGCAATTTTTCTGATGCTAATGCAGCATTATAAATAGAAATAGTATCTATAGTATTAATTGCAGGTAATTTATTGATTTTTATTGAATTTTCGAAGTATTCTAAACTTTTTGCATAATTATGCTGATTGAATAAATTTGCACCTTCGTAGTTAAATTGAATTGCAATACTTTTTAAAGCATCAATAGTTTCTTTATGGAAAGATTTTTGTTTATCTAGCTCAAGAACTTTTAAAAAAGCATAATAAGATTTTTCGATTGCATCGGAGCTAATTTGTTGAATTTTTTTATCAGGTGAACCAAAAATAGCCAAATATATTTGACCGTAATAGTACCATATAGACGGATTGTTTTGATTTGAATTTTGTAAAATAGCTTTATCTGCTAATTCTTTTGCTTTAAATGCATCTCCTTCATTTAATGCCTTATTAAGGTCATTTGATGTAATTTGCGAATAAATCGACTTATATATTAGACTTATGGCTAAAATTAATAAGTATTTTTTATCCATGCATTATTAAAGGAGACTTCAGTCCGA
>JBBIKO010000112.1:0-6573 GCA_037445415.1 Bacteroidota bacterium | reverse complement strand
ATTAATAACTATTTGTTTTATATATCGGCACTTATAATTTTTTATAATTATCCCAAATTACGCATAAGAAAAATAAACAAGTAGTGAAAATTCCATTGATGTATCACATTAACCTGTGCACCATTTTTTTGTAGGGTTAGATTTTCTTACAAGGATTTATGCTTTAACTTTGTAAAAATAACCTTTACAATATGCTGTATGTCAATTATATAAAAATATATTTTCTAACGCTACGCATTAGAATCTTCCCTATTGCGTAATTTGTGCTAAATTAACCAAAGTTTAGATGAAAGGTATATAAGATTATGGCAAACATTTGAATTTATCATGTGCATATATCTCAATATTTTTTCGCTTTAGTAGCTATAAATTCAATTTAAAAAGGTATCTAAAATGAATAATTAATAATGTCGTTTTAAATGTAAAATTATATTTATATTTGTGCCGTAAAACAATAATAAAGGAAATGAAAACATATTTAAAAGGTGGTGAGTTTTTATATCATTCAGCTCTATTTTCAAATGCTTTTATACCTGAAGAATTTAGCGAAGAGCAAAGGATGATTGCCGACATGTGTCAAGATTTTCTCGAGAAAGAAGTTTTTCCAATTTTAAATCGTATAGACGAACAAGAAAAAGGCTTAATGTCGCAATTATTAAAGAAAACAGGAGAATTGGGCTTACTAGGCTTATCTATTCCTGAAGAGTATGGTGGTTTTGGACAATCGTTTGTTACTTCTATGATTGCTGCTGATGTTCTCGGTGCTGGTCATTCTTATGCTGTTGCTTACTCTGCAGATACTGGAATAGGAGCATTACCACTGCTATATTACGGAAGTGATGAACTTAAACAAAAATATTTGCCCAAAATAGCAAATGGCGAGCTTCTTACTGCATATTGTTTAACTGAACCGGGTGCTGGTTCTGATGCTAATAGTGGTCGTACTCGAGCAGTTTTATCAGAAGATTGCAAACATTATATCTTAAACGGACAAAAAATGTGGATTACAAACGGTGGTTTTGCCGACTTGCTTACCGTATTTGCTAAAGTTGATAACGACAAAATTTTAAGTTGTTTCCTTGTAGAACGGAATACTCCCGGTGTTTCGTTTGGTGCCGAAGAACATAAAATGGGAATAAAAGGCTCATCTACTGTACAAATTTTCTTTAACGATTGCAAAATACCTGTTGAAAACATTATAGGTAAACGTGGCGAAGGATTTCGTATTGCTCTCAATATTCTTCACATCGGACGCATTAAACTTGGGGCAAACGTTATTGGCTCGATGAAACGTGCTATTAACCATTCTGTACAATATGCAAACGAACGCAAACAGTTTGGCACACTCATATCTAACTTCGGTGCAATAAAGTATAAATTAGCCGAGCAAGTAGTAAAAACATTTGCAAACGAATCAGCATTATATCGAACATCTGCTTATGTTGATGAAAAGATTAACGAAGGCGTTGCTAACGGTAAACGCAAAGAAGAAGCTTATGTAGATGCATTAGGCGAATATGCAATGGAAGCAGCTATATTAAAAGTATTTGGCTCAGAAGTATTAGATTATATTGTTGACGAAGCTGTTCAAATACAAGGTGGAATGGGATATTCATCTGAAATGCCAGTTGACCGTTGCTATCGCGACTCACGAATCAATCGTATTTTTGAAGGAACTAATGAAATTAACAGGCTTGTTATTGCCGACCAATACTTAAAATTAGCTAAAAAATCAGATTCACCACTTTTCAATATTGCAAAAGAACTATTAGGTAATATTGAAAATATAATACCTGCTATTTCTAATGAAAATTATTTCGAATACAAAGCACAACTAATCGAAAACTTTAAAAAAGCTATTATTTTAACTCAATATGTAGCATACGAAACATTAGGAAAACAATATTCAACTGAGCAGGAAATAATGATGAATATTTCCGATATGATTATACAAATTTTTGTAGCCGAATCGCTTTATTTAAGAGTTAAAAAATTACAAAACATAAAATCTCAAGAAGAATTTGCTATTTATAAAGATATATTAGATGCTTTTATTCAAGAAGCAGCTCTCGAAATATTTAACAACGGAATAAATGCCATTACAACTTTCACTAGCGGAAACGATTATAATAAGCTTCATAAAGCTATTTTTAATCTTACATATTTTGAGCCTGTAAACGTTAAAGATGCTAGAAGAAGAATTGCTAACAAACTTATTGAAAATAATATTTACAAATTTTAATAAATGATAAATGAGCAACCAATCTGAGAATGATTATTTTTTTAAGAAAGAAATTACATTTTCGCATAATATTGGTTTGCTTTATAGTTTCTTGGCATCAGTAGGTTGGATTACATTTCACTTTGCAATTTTATACGCAATAAATAAACATAACTTTATTATTCAAAATGCTTTTGAAAATAGCATATTAAAAATTGAATATTTTGTTCTAATATTTTTTTTGGGATTAATTTTACAAGAACTTATAAAAAGTATAATAATAATATTTAAAGCAAAGGTTAAATTGCAACATCTGAAATTTGAATTTTCTATGTCTTCATTAACTCCTAGTATTGAGTGTAAATATCCAATCTCAGTTAAAGTTTATAAATATACTTTACTTTTACCAGTTCTTATAATTATTCAAATAGTTTGGCTTTCGTATTTTTTTAGTCTTTACGAATTTGTAGTGTACAGTGCATTTTGGATTTTTTTCTCAATGTTCGATATAATTTCATTTATTTTAATAAGAAAATGCGATAATAATTATTTAGCAACGTTTCATACTTCTTCACTAGGAGTTGTTTTATATGAAAATCCTTTTAATTATGAATAATTTAATTGTTGGGCTAAAACAAGAAAAGATAATAAATGTTGAACCAAAAGATAGTGCTAAAAATTATGGTTCTGGGTTGGTTGATGTTTATAGTACTCCAGCAATGATTGCTTTAATGGAAAGCACAAGCAATGAGCTATTACAACCATTCCTTAGAGAAAGTGAAATTTCTGTTGGTATTGAAATTAATGTTAAACATATAAAGGCAACTTCAATTGGCGATAAAGTAACTTGTTGTAGCGAAATAATTGAGATAAATAAAAATAAAATAACTTTTAAAGTAGAAGCCTTTGATAGTAAAGGTAAAATAGGTGAAGGCACACACAAACGGGCAATTGTTAACAAAGAGAACTTTTTAAGTGTTCTTGCATCTTAATTACAAATTTACATTACTTTACAAAAATTCATAATAACAACAAACATATATAATCAGCACAACTTATTGATTAACACATTAACTTAATATATTTTTTTTGAAATATTTGCAGGAAATCTTTTATATTTTTTTAGGATATTTTTTGCTACTTAAAGTCTTTATATTAAAATATCTTGGTCTCTAAAAATTACATTTTTATTATTTGCTTCTTATCATTTTTAAGTAATTGTCTATGCTACGGTTATATGTTTTTTCGAAAGTGTCGTTAAAATAGCAGGCGGGCAACTCGCCATTACTGCGATGATAAGCCAAACAATCGCAGCATCTTCCTTTCTTTGAACAAGGATAAGAGCAATTACACATTTTCTTATTTTTATCTAATGTACATTCCATAAAATAAATGTTTTTAATACCTTTGCAAAATTATTAAAAATCTTATGAAAAAGATATTAATTATTACTTTAATTTTTGCTTTCAGTAAAGCGTTTTCGCAAGTTAATTCTCAGGCTTCATTAAAACTTCAGCGAGCTTTAGATATCATAAATTTGTTTTACGTAGATAGTGTTAAGACAGACAAATTGGTCGAGGCAGCTATTATTGAAATGTTAAAGACGTTAGACCCACATTCATCATATATCAGCAGTGATGAAGTGCGTGAGGTAAATGAACCATTGGAAGGAAATTTTGAAGGTATTGGCATACAGTTTAATATTTACAACGATACTATTTTAGTTGTTAATCCTATACCTGGAGGACCAAGCGAAAAATTAGGTATTAGAGCAGGAGATCGTATAATAAAAATTGATGGTCAGAATGTTGCTGGTGTTGGAATTAAAAACAACGAAGTTTTTAAAAAATTACGTGGGAAAAAGGGAACTCAAATAACAGTTTCTATACTGAGGAGAAATGAAAAAGAACTAATTGATTTTACAATTACACGAGATAAAATACCTATTTATAGTTTAGATGCTTCTTATATGGTTGACAAGGAAATAGGTTATATTAAATTAAATCGCTTTTCAGCAACAACAATAGAAGAATTTAGAAAGTCTATTACTGAATTAAAATTGAAAGGGATGAAAGATTTAATAGTCGATTTGGCTGGAAATGGCGGTGGATATTTAAATGCATCAGTAGATTTAGCCGACGAGTTTCTCGATAATAATAAAAAGATAGTTTATACTCAAGGTTTAACAAGTCCACGAACAGATTATAAAGCAACTGAAAAAGGCGAATGGCACACAGGGCGTTTGGTTATTATTGTTGATGAAGGTTCGGCATCGGCAAGTGAAATTGTTTCTGGGGCAGTACAAGATTGGGATAGAGGCGTAATTGTTGGGAGGAAAACTTTTGGAAAAGGATTAGTTCAGCGACCTTTTAATCTTAACGATGGCTCTTTAATTCGTCTTACAGTTGCAAAATATTATACTCCTTCGGGCAGATTAATCCAAAAACCTTATGAAAAAGGTTTTGTTGAATATTCAAATGAGATCATTAATCGTTATAACAACGGCGAATTAACAAATGCAGATAGTATTCATTTTCCAGAAAGTTTAAAATATCAAACACTTATTTCTAAAAGAACAGTGTATGGTGGAGGTGGAATAATGCCCGACATTTTTGTTCCGTTAGATACTAACGAATATACTAAATTTTATCGTTCACTTTATCAAAAAAATTTAATTTACCGTTTTGTTTTAGATTATATGGACACACAACGCGAAAACTTAAAAAAAGAATATCCAAATTTCTTATCATTTAAAGCTAATTTTAAGGTTAATTCGACAATGATAGATAGTATTTGTTCGAAAGCAAGAAAAGAAAAAATTGATTTTACTGAAGAAGAAAAAATAAAGTCTGAACATCAAATTAGTGTCTTAGTAAAAGCTTTATTAGCAAGAGATTTGTGGGATACAAGCCAATATTTCGAAATAATAAATCCTACACGAGATGAATACAATAAAGCAATAGAAATACTTAAAGACAAAAAACTTTACAATCGTAAACTTGGCAAACTATAATGTTGAATTGGCTTGCCGAAAATTATTTTGAATTTTTTGCTTCATTAACAGGATTTGTAGCAATTTATTTTCAGATAAAAGCAAAAGTAATTTATTGGCCTATAAGCATTTTGAATGTTATATTGTATTCAATTGTTTTCTTTCAATCGAAACTTTATGCCGAAGTAACTTTACAGTTTTATTATTTTATTATGAGTATTTATGGGTGGATACATTGGAAAAAATCAGAAAACATCGAAAAACAACCAATTAGTCGTGCATCAAACAAATTAAAGATTACTTTATTTATAATCTTTATTCCACTTTGGATAATTATGGCACTATTATTGAAAAATTACACAAATACCGATGTTCCGTGGATAGATTCTTTCATAACTTCACTTAGTTATTTAGCAACATATTTATTAGCAAGAAAAAAAATTGAAAACTGGCTTTTGTGGATAATCATTGATTTTATTTCTATAGGGCTTTACTACTATAAAGAACTATATTTAACTATAGCTTTATTTTCGGCTCTAACAATATTAGCATTTGTTGGTTATTTTAGATGGAGAAAAGAAATAATATGCTCCCTATAAACACTTTCGTTATAGTAGGACCTGAATCAACAGGTAAGACAACCTTGTGCAAAGCCCTTGCAAAACATTATAATACAATTTGGATACCTGAATATGCACGAACATATTTAGAGCAAAAAAGTAAACCTTATGATTATGACGATGTTATTCATATTGCACAAAAACAAATTACACTAGAAACTGAAATTCTATTAGATATAAATTCATATTTATTTATTGATACTGATTTAATTGTTACTAAGATTTGGCTTTTACACGTGTATAAATACTGTCCTGCTTGGATTGATGAATATTTGAAAACAGCATATCGTAAAGCATACCTTATAACTTATTTTGATTTGCCTTGGGAAAACGATCCTTTGCGAGAAAATCCACATTTGCGAAAATACCTATTTAACCAGTATATAAATGAAATAGAATCTTTAAAAATACCGTATCATATAGTTAAAGGATTAAAAAATAATCGAGTTCAAAATGCCATTGAATATATTGATTCTTTGAAGATGTTATAAAATGTAGTCTTGACTATCAATAAAAAAAATAAAACAAAAAAATTTTTATAATAAACCATTATTTGTTTTCGTTTTAAGATAAGAAATATAAAAAAGTATTTGAAAAAATTTTTTATTTCTAAATTTATTATTAAATTCGCAGACTGATTTGTAATATGTTTAATTATTTATATTACACTGATTATCTTATACTTAAATATATTAAATATTATTTATTTTATTCATTTTTACCTTTTAAATCAATCATTT
>JBBIKO010000111.1:0-6582 GCA_037445415.1 Bacteroidota bacterium | reverse complement strand
ATACGTTGGTTACGACGAAAGCTGACAATTATCAGAAGCAGTTAGAAGAAAACCATATTCCGTTGTACTGCTCGACGAAATTGAAAAAGCGCATCCCGATGTTTTTAATATATTGCTTCAAGTTCTTGACGACGGACGACTCACCGATAACAAAGGGCGTATCGTAAATTTTAAAAACACTATCATCATAATGACTTCAAATATAGGTTCTCACATAATATACGAAGAATTTGAAAAAATAAATGAAAAAAATAAAGAAGAAACTCTCAGAAAAACAAAAGAAAAAGTAATAGAGCTTTTACGTCAAAAAGTACGCCCAGAATTTCTTAATAGAGTTGACGAAATAATTATGTTTTCTCCTCTTAGTGAGGTTGATATACACAACATTGTACTTTTACAATTAAATCAGTTGAAAACAAAACTTGCAAACAATTGTATAAATATGGATTATTCGCAACGTTTAGTCGATTGGATAGTTAAAAATGGATACGAAGTGCAACTCGGTGCACGACCAATAAAACGCGTTATTCAAAAAAACATTGTAAATGAATTATCAAAAGCTATAATACAAGAAACAATTAATACCGAAAATGGTATCTACATTGATATAAAAGACAATAAAATAGTTTTTGAAAACTATGTAGAAGCCGAAGAAGTTAAGTAGTAATTATTCATATATCATACAAGCTTTATTTTTGAAAAAATTTACCTTATTTTTGCTAAAAAACTAATGAAAAGCATTATTGAATCGAATAGTTATTATATTTGTGAGATACAATCACCTGTTTTTCAAACTTTAACTCCTGAAGAGGTCGAAGTTATTAAAAGCAGTAAAACACCTGTTCTATTCAATAAAAACGAAACTCTTACAAAACAAGGTGCTTTTTCGTCTTATATCCTTTACATATTTAAAGGTTTTATAAAGAAACATATAGAAGAAAAAAATGAACGTTACATAAACATAAGCATTCACGGCAAAAACGAACTTATTGGTCTATCAAGTTTATTTCAACAAAAAAAATATTTATACACTACTGTTGCATTAACCGAAACTCATGCAATTTTAATTGAAACATCGAGTTTGCAGGTGGTTTTAAAACAAAATCCGCTTTTTTCGTATGAAATAATTCAGCAATATTGCAAAGAAAACAAACATGTTTTTGAAGTATTAAACAATGTTGCTTTCAAGCAAATGCATGCAAAATTAGCATCAGCATTGTTATTCTTGTCGCAATTTAACAACTTCGATATTTTTAACCTTTTAAATCGTCGAGAGATAGCAGCATTTGCCACTTTATCTGTCGAATCTACTGTTAAGCTATTAAAAGAATTTGAACAAGAAGGTTTAATTCATTTAAAAGATAAAGATATTAAAATTATTAATGAATCCAAACTTAAAGAATACTCGAATTTATGATTTTCAAATCGTATTCAGAAGCCATAGAATTTCTTTACAACAAAGCTCCAATGTTTAGTCGCATTGGGAAAGCCGCTTATAAAAATAATTTAGATAATACATTAAAACTCAACAAATATTTCAACTACCCTTATAAAAATTACAAATGCATTCACATAGCAGGAACAAACGGAAAAGGTTCAGTTTCGCATACACTTGCAGCAATACTTATTGAAGCTGGTTATAAAACAGGATTATACACTTCACCACACATTAAAGATTTTAGAGAAAGAATAAAAATAAACGGAATAAATATAGATGAAATTTACATAATAGACTTTTTAAATAAACATTACAAAATTATTGAAGAAATTGAACCTTCTTTTTTCGAAATCACAACATTAATGGCATTCGAATATTTTAAAGACCAACAGGTTGATATTGCGGTTATTGAAACAGGACTAGGTGGACGTTTAGATTCCACAAATATTATAAATCCAATTTTATCAATTATTACCAATATTGGTTGGGATCATAGCGATTTGTTAGGCGATACACTTCAAAAAATAGCTTATGAAAAAGCAGGAATAATTAAAAAAAATGTACCTATAATTATTGGCGAAAGTCAAAACGAAGTAGCTGAGGTTTTTATAAACAAAGCAAAACAAGAAAATAGTGATATTGTTTTTGCTGATAAACACTACAAAGTTGAAAAATTTTTTATTACACAAAATCAATTAATTCAATTAGATATAAAAAAAAATAACCAAACAATTTTACAGGGAATCAAATTTCATCTTATTGGCTATTATCAAACTAAAAACATTCCTGCAATTTTACAAGCAGTTGAATACTTAAACAAAATAGGTTATAATATTCAGGAAACAAATATATATAGAGCATTTAAAAATGTTGTAAGTTTAACTCAATTTAATGGACGTTGGCAAATTCTTCAACTAAAACCACAAGTTATTTGCGATATTGGACATAATAAACCAGCATTAGAACAAAATATTGCACAATTATTACAAATTAAAAAAGGTAATTTAATTTTTGTTTTAGGATTTATGAAAGATAAAGACCTGAATTCAATATTCCCCTTATTACCAAAACATTCATACTACATTTTCACAGAAGCCAACATTCCTAGAAGTATGAAAGCAAGAGAACTATTCGAATTTTCTAAATCGTACAAACTAAATGCTGAATATATAGAAAATCCAAAAGTGGCTTTACATAAAGCTATTTCTATTTCAAAAAAATCAGATATCATTTATATTGGTGGTAGCACTTTTATAGTAGCAGAAATTCTTTAATTAAAATTTACTCAATCATATATTTTTTTGCAAAACATATTTTGTATTAAAAATCAAAAAAAGACTGTTTTATTTATATTTTTGTTGAATTAAATAATCAGCATGAATAATTTTGAAGATATCACAAAACCAAGCCTTATAATATTAAAAAACATTTGCGAAGATAATATCAAAAAAATGTCTGAAAAGGCTAAAAAAAGTAAATGTATTTCGTCCACACTTTAAAACACATCAATCTGTTGAAATAGCTAACTTGTTCAAAAAATATGAAGTAAATAAAATTACAGTATCATCAATTTCAATGGCAGAATTTTTTGCTTTTAATGGATGGAACGATATTTTAGTTGCATTTGTTTTTAATCATCGAGAAATTAAAGCTGCTAGCGAATTAAATAAAAAAATTAATTTGTATTTACTTGCCGATTCTGTTGAAACAATTCGTTTTCTATCAAAAAATGCAAAACAATATATCAACTTGTATATTAAGATTGATACAGGAAATCGCCGTACAGGTATTGACGTTGAAGATTATAATTCAATTGACACTATTGTAGATGAAATAAAAAAACATAAAAACATTAATTTTATTGGTTTTCTTGGGCATTGCGGACATACATATTTTGCAAAAAGCAACAATGAAATTTTAACAATTTGGGATACTTCATTAGAAAAATTAAACCTTTTGAAGAAAAGATACATTAGCTATTTTCCAGAATTGATAATATCTTTAGGCGATACACCATCTTGTAACTTATTAAACAATTTTTATGAAGTTGACGAAATTAGACCTGGAAATTTTGTTTACAACGATCTCATGCAAGCAGAATTAGGTACTTGCAATTATAAAAATATTGCTGCAATTGTTGCTTGTCCTGTAGTTGCTGTGTATAAAAAGAGAAACGAATTTGTAATATACGGAGGGGCAATACATTTTTCTAAAGAATATATTACAGGTAAAAATGGAGAAAAAGTATATGGAATTGTTTCAAAAATTCAAAATGGTTACATTGAACCAATTAATGATTGTTATATAGCTTCTCTTACCCAAGAACACGGTGTAGTTTACTGCAACCATTCAATCATAAAAACAATAAATATAGGAGATATTGTTAATATCATACCTGTACATTCTTGTCTTACAAGTCATCAATTATTAAATTCTACTTTTTATATTTAAAAATTATTTTTTTTTATAACTTTCTTAACAGCTTCAACTATTGCCGAACAATTCATTTTATATTTATCCATCAATTCTAGTGGTTTTCCCGATTCGCCAAAGCAATCGTTCATTCCTACCATTTCAACAGGGATAGGACAATTCTTTGCCAAAACTTCTAAAACAGCAGACCCCATGCCACCCATTATTTGATGTTCTTCGGCTGTAACAGCACAACCACAAACAGATGCCGTTTCTGTTATAGTTTTAACATCAATAGGTTTAATTGAGTATATATTAACTACAGTACAGTTTATTTTTTCTGTTTTCAATATGTCAGATGCTAATAAAGCTTCGTAAACTAAATGTCCAGTTGCATAAATCACACAATCGTCTCCTTCTCTTAACACTGATGATTTACCAATAATAAATTCATCGTTAGCATCTGTAAAGTTGGGCATTGGTTCTCTACCATAACGTATGTAAACAGGACCGTCATATTGTTCAATAGAAGCCCAAACAGCTTTTTCTGTTTGAGTTGCATCTGCCGGAGATAAAATAACCATATTTGGTAAAGCTCTTAATGCAGAAATATCTTCTAACGCCTGATGGGTTGCTCCATCTGGTCCTACAGAAATTCCTGCATGAGCACCACCAATTTTCACTGGTAATTTATTGTAACATACTGAAACACGTATTTGATCTATAGCACGCATAACAATAAATGTTGCATAGGAAGCTACAAATGGGATTTTTCCGCTAAGAGCCAAACCTGCTGCAAAAGTAATTGCATTTTGTTCGGCTATACCTAACGAAAAAAAACGTTCAGGAAATTCACTCGATATTCCACTCATCCCTACTGAAATTGTTATATCAGAACCTATACCAATAACTTGTGGATATTGTTTTGCAACACCTTTTACACCATTAAAAAAACCTTGTCTGGTCGGTATTAAATCTTTATACGAAGCCGTATTCATGTTCTAATTCTTTTAAAAATAGTTCTGCTTGCTCTTTACTAGGAGCTTTACCATGCCAATTATAATCGTTTTCGATAGATTTGACGCCTTTGCCCATTGCTGTTGTTGCTATTATTACTTTTGGTTTGCTTAAAACAGAATTAACTTCGTGAAAAGTATCAAGCAACTTATCTATGTCATTACCATCTGTATGAAAAACTTGCCACCCAAAAGATGCCCACTTTAGCGATAAAGGCTCGATTTCCATAACATCAGATGTTTTTCCATCAATCTGAACATTGTTCCTATCAACAATACAAATTAAATTATCAAGTTTGTAGTGTGCAGCCGACATAGCTGCTTCCCAAACAGAACCTTCTTGTAACTCACCATCGCCACATATACAAAATACTCGCGCATTAGTTTTATTCAACTTTATTCCTAAAGCCAATCCTGCTGCAACAGAAAGCCCTTGCCCAAGACTACCTGACGATATTTCTATGCCGGGCAATCCTTTATCTTTACCAGGATGACCTTGTAAACGAGAATTTATTTTTCTCAAAGTAAATAGTTCTTCTATGTTAAAATATTTTGCATAAGCTAATGTAGCATACAATACTGGTGCAACATGTCCTATTGATAAAATTAGCCTATCACGTTCTTGCCATTCAGGATTTTTAGGATTATGTTTCATTTCGTTAAAATACAGTACAGTAAAAACATCGGCTAAACCAAGCGCCCCCCCTAAATGCCCCGAACCAGCTTCGGCAAGCATTTGTATTACCATTTTTCTTATTAAATAACTTTGATGTTTTAGTATTTTTATATGTTCCATAAAAATTTATGGCAGGTTTTCGTACAAAACAAGATCTTCCACTATAAAAGCAGAAGGATAAGACATCTGAATAATCTTAAATAGTTTGTAAGCTTCTAATTTTGTTCTAAAATCACCTATTTTTATTTTGAAAAAAGGCTCTTCGTAAACAACATGCGATTCAAAAGATGGGAAGGCATTTAATAATTCTGTCTTTAATTTATTTGCCTGATTTTTTGCATCAGTACCAGAAACAAAAAAAACCTGAATTCTATAACCAGGTACTCCTTTGGCTTTTTGATTGACTTGAATATGTTTGCTTATTATTGCTTCTGTATTATTTTCAGAAATAATATTTACTTTACCCCAGCCATTTTCCAATTTACTTAATTCATGAAAAATGGGAGCTTGCGAAAATAGTTCTACAAAATATAAAAGTGAAATTATAATAAGTAAGTATTTATTCTTCATATTTAGAAAATATATGGAGAAAAGCTCATTACAGGTATTGGCGATTCATTAACAATATTATGTGCAGTAAGTCCCATAATTAGTGCAAATGGATTTGGTTGTTCAGTCATTATGGCAATAAGATTTGCATTATTTTCGTTTGAGTAATTTATTATTATGCTAGTCATATCTCCGCCAGTAATAATAGATTTTTTTACATTCAAATTTTTTGATTTTAAGAATGTTTCTGTCTGATTTGCATAATTTGTTAATTTCTTTTTTACACTTTCGGCTTTTGTTTCGGCAACTCCAAGCACATGAACTTCAGCATTAAATAATGCTGCGTATTTGGCAACAAAAGGTACTTTTTTTCTAGTGTCTTTTGTAATATCAATTGGCAAAACAATTACTTTGGGGTCAACAGGAGCACATTTCTTTCTAATAGTAATAATTGGACAAGGTGAATCTATTACAACTTTATAAGCATTAGA